>NZ_DALZMB010000032.1:0-38156 GCF_032007265.1 Paracoccus sp. (in: a-proteobacteria)
AAAATGGCTGCGTGAACTCTACGGCCAAACCCCGTTAAAACGGGGAGGATTACCGGGACAGCCGCCGCAAAGCTGGGCCTGCGTCGTGAAGCGAGGGGTGGTCGAGGTAAATTCTGGTGGGTCGTCGGGCCGATTATCGTCCGCACTTTACGGCAACAGCTGCGGGATTGGACGCAGTCATAAGACCAGACCCGAGGGGTGGCGTTTGGCCCTAAGCGCAAATCCGTCTGACCCGCTGCCACGTCAGGCAGCGCTGCAAATGCGGGCCGCCGGGGCACCGGCTTGCATGGACACGGGATTGTCTGGACATGAGGCCGCCGGGGCGCGGAGGCTTCGGGACACGGGGCCGCCGGGCTATCTGTGTCCAGCCCGTTGCCCGATGGCCTTGGTCAGCGCCAGCAGCGCTGCCAGCTGGGCCTTGCTTGGCTCGGCACGCAGATGCTGGATCGAGGCGATCAGGCCGATGCTGCCCAAAAGCTGTCCCGAATTGTCAAAGATCGGCGCGGCTACTGCGTTGATTCCCAATAAGGATTCCTCGGGTGCGCTGGCATATCCGCGCTCTTTGATGGCCTCGACCTGTTTGACCAGCTCACTGCGCTGGGTCACGCTTTTGGGGGTGATCTGGGGCAGGGTCTCGGGCAGGCTTTCAAGGATTTCCTTGGGTCCGAAAGCCAGCAAGACCTTGCCTTGCGCCGAGGAATGCAGGCTTAGCTCTCCGCCGGGGCGGACGCCGATTTCGATGGGCTGGTTGCTGGGCAAGGTCGCCACCACAAAGGCCGAGCGCGTGGTCGGGACGCTTAGAACAACCGCCACCCCCAGCTCGTCGCGGGTCGCGCGCATCAGCGGCAAGGCGATTTGTGACAGGTTTTGGCCGGTCGGCGCACGCTGCGCGATCAACCACAGTTTGGGCCCCAAAGCGTAATGCGAGGTCACACTATCCTGTGTGACCATCCCGTGTTCCATCAGCGTGCGCAGATGTTTGAAAACGGCGCCTTTGGCGATACCCACCTCGGCGGCAATTTGCGTGACCCCCATCGGCGAATCTGCGAAAGCGATTCGCTCGAGAACACGCAGACAGGTGTCAGCTGCCCGAACTGTTTCGACCTTTTCCACGAATCCTCCGGTGTTTTTGCTCACTTTCTCTGTGTTGACGACTTTATGCACTCGTGTCAATTTGAGAACAGCGTTCCCAGAGCGGGAACAATGGAGGAGAACACCATGAAGAAGTTTGCCCTGGGTGCCGCTTTGGGTGCCTTGCTGTCGACCGCCGCTTGGGCCGAGCCTGTGACCCTACGTCTGGGCCATGCGGTTTTCGAGCAGCACCCGATCCACGACACGGCCGTGCGCTATAAAGAGGCGGTCGAGCGGTTGTCCAATGGTGACATCAAGATCGAAATCTTTCCTTCGCGTCAGCTTGGCGATGTCAAAGAGCTGATGGAGGGCGTGCAGTTTGGCACGGTCGATATGACGGTGAACTCGACTTCGGCCTATTCGACGCTAGAGCCCTCGATCGACGCATTCCAGTTGCCGGGCATCATCCCCGACTATCCGGGCTTCGTGACCATGGCAAAATCGCCCGAAGCCCGTGCGATCATGGACAAGCTTGGCAATCACATGATGGTTGCGCTGGGGGTCTATGATGGCGGTCAGCGCCATTTTCTGACCGTCGGCAAGCCGGTCGAAAAGCTGGCCGATATGTCTCATCTCAAAACCCGCGTCGCGCCCAACAAGATGTTCTTGGACGCATGGACCGCGGTTGGCGTGAACCCGACCCCCATGGCCTATGGCGAGGTCTATTCTGCGCTGGAAACCGGTACTTTGGATGCTGTCGAGATCAACCTGACCTCGATCGAAAGCGAAAAATACTATGAGATCGCCAAGGGTGTGACGCTGACGGGGCATTACTTCTGGCCCAGCTTCCTTTTGGTCAATCAGGCAAAGTTCAGCGCCATGACCCCCGAGCAGCAAGAGATCATGCGCAAGGCCGCGGATGAGATCGTCGAGCCGCAGGTGATGGCCGTTGCTGCGCTGGACGACAAAATCAAGACGCATCTGACCGAGCTGAATATCCCGGTCGTGACGCCCACGCCCGAGTTCAAGGCCGAGCTCAGCGCCGCTTTCGCCCCCGTCGTTGCCAAATACGAGGCGGTCGATCCGCTGATCGCGAATTTCTCCGCGGCAGCGAAAAAACTGACGCCAGCCGCGCAATAAGCATTGGGACGCGGGCAAGCCCCGCGTCTTTTGCTTTCGCCCCAGAACGGAGAAAACAATGTCCAAGCTTTGGCGCGCCTATATCGCCGCCGTAGAGGCCTTTTGCTTTGCAGGGATCGGCGCGATCCTTGTGATCGGGACCATGCAGGTGGTCTGGCGCTATGCTTTCAACAGCTCGCTTTTCTGGTCTGAAGAGGCCATGCGCTATTTGATGATCTGGATCGTCATGATCGGGGCGGGGCTCAGCTATTCGCGGGGTCAGTTCCTTGGCATGCGGCTTGCGGTGGATCGGCTGCCTCGGGGCGCGCGCCGCATCATCGACGCCATCGGTGCCGTATTGATGCTGGTGTTTCTGGGCGTCCTGCTGTGGTTCGGCACGAAATTCGCCTGGATGACACGGCTGCAAACCGCCACCGCGCTGGGGGTGTCGATGTTCTGGGTCCATGTCGCGATTTCGGTCGGCGCCATTCTTTTGGCCCTGCATGTTGCTTTGAATGAAATCTTTGGCATCGCCCGCGAGCCGAAAGCAGAAGAACACCTGATGGGTGCCGAGGAGGCGCTATGATCTGGCTTGGCACAGTCTTTCTGATCACCTTGATGATCGGCATGCCGATTGCCTTTGTCCTGGGCATCAGCGCGCTTGGTTATTTCTATTTCACCGGACAGACCCAGTTCCTGATCGTCTTGCCACAGCGCATGCTGGCAGGGATGGATATGTTCGTGCTGCTGGCCATTCCGCTTTTCGTGCTGGCGGGTTCGATCATGGATGTCGGCGGGCTGACCCGCCGCCTGATCGGCTTTGCCAACTCGATCGTCGGCCGCTTTCGTGGCGGGCTTTCCTTGACGGCGGTTTGGGGCTGCTTCCTGTTTGGTGGCGTCAGCGGATCGGCTGCGGCGGATGCGGCGGCGATCGGAACGGTCATGGTCCCAGATATGAAGCGTCAGGGCTATGACGTCGATTATTCGGCTGGTCTGATCGCGGTATCGTCGCTGATGGCGCCATTGGTGCCGCCCTCGATTGCGATGATCATCTATGGTGCCTTGTCGGGAACCTCGATCTCGCAACTGCTGATTGCGGGGCTTGCGCCGGGCTTTATGCTGGCGATCCTGCTGTCGATCTATGCCGTCTGGGTGGCGCATCGTCGGGGATATCCCAAAGCCGCCAAGCAGTCTTTCAGCGAGATCATCCAGGGCTTTTGGAAGGCCATACCGGTGATGTTGCTGCCGATCATCATCGTCGTCGGGATTCGCGGGGGCATCTTTACCGCCACCGAGGCCGCCGCAGTGGCCGCGATCTATGCGCTGTTCATCGCAACATTCGTCTACCGCGCGATGACATGGCAATTCCTGAAAGAGGCCTTTGTCTCGACCGCGATCATCACCTCGGCGATCTATTTCCTTGTGGCTGTCGCCAACGTCGCGGGCTTTATCTTTGCGATCGAGCAATTGCCGCAAAAGGCCGTGGCGATGCTGACCAGCATCTCGGACAATAAATACGTCATCTTGCTGATGGTGAACCTGATCTTGCTGTTTCTGGGGATGTTCCTGGACACGATCGGCGTGCTGATCCTGACGGTTCCTGCGCTGATGGCGATCGGCAATCTGCTTGGTCTGGCCCCGGTTCACCTGGGGGTGATGGTGGTCTTTAACGTGCTGGTGGGCTTTGTGACGCCCCCGGTCGGTTTGTGCCTCTTTGTCATTGCCGGCGTCACCGGCCGCCCGATGGAAAAGATCGCCTATCGCGCCTTGCCGATGATCGGGATTGCGCTGATCGTTCTGACCTTGATCACGATCTTTCCGGAAATCTCGCTGTTCCTGCCGCGCGTTCTTGGGGCGGGTGTATGAGCGATCTTTCGGTTCAGATCGGGCGGATACGCCTAAAAAATCCGGTCATTGCTGCCTCGGGCGAGCATTTGATCAGTGATGAGGGCATCATCTCGGCGATTGCTGCAGGGGCAGGGGCGGTGGTGATGAAATCCGCCAATGAATCTGCGCCTGCGCAACGTCAGCTGCTTCAAGCCGAATATGCGGCGCTGGATTCGCAGTGGAACCGACTGGATTGGAACTGCAACACGCCTTCAGATGCGACGCTGTTGACCCGCTCGGGCCTGACGCCTTTGGATTTCGAGGCATGGCGCGAGCAGGCCATTCGCATGGATGCCAAGGCGCGGCAGGCTGATTGCGTGCTGGTGGCATCGGTTGTGATGGCTGGGATCGAGGGTGCGGTGGCGCGCGCCAAAGCAATCGAAGACGCGGGCATCCGCGTCTTTGAATTCAACATTGGCACGCCCTATGCCAGCCAGGCGGCCAAGGGTGCGGTCAGTACTGAACTGTCGCCCGAACGTGTCGCGGATCTGGTTCGCCAGATCACATCGGCTGTGAGCATACCGGTCTGGGTAAAGCTTTCCGGTCAAAGTGAGCGCGTCACGGATCTGGTGGCTGCCGCGCTGGAGGCAGGCGCCGAAAGCGCGGTGATCGCGGGCCGCGCGCTGGGGCTCGTCCCCGATCTTGAGACGATGACGCCGCTTTTGGGCACAAGTTGCGGGGTGGGTGGCTATTGGAACCTGCCGTTGACCTGTCACTGGCTGGCAATGACGCGCACCAGATTGGGGCCGCAAAACGCGCTGATCGGGATCAATGGCGCCACCAGTGGCCATGATATTGCCCGGATGATGCTGGCAGGGGCATCGGCGGTGGGCATGTCCTCGGCGGTGATGCTGCGCGGCTGGGATGTGATCCGCGAGGCCGTTGCCCAGCTGGATGAGTACCTTAGCCAAAAAGGCCTGAGCGCCGCCCAGCTGATCGGGCGCGCAGCCGATACCCGTCGAAACTTTGCCGATATGCCGGTCCTGGATCAGGTCTGGCGCAACCATATTCCTGCGCCTTTGGCGCAAGCTTGATTAAATAGGAGGAACGCCATGATTTCCCAACAGGCCCGGATTGACGCTTTGATGCAGGGCGCGGTTGATCTTCACGTCCACAGCGGCCCCTCATTGCATCCGCGCAAGCTGGATCACATCGCGGCCCTGCGCGAGGCCGATCAGGCCGGAATGGCCGCGGTCTTGCTGAAAGACCACTATTACCCGACCATGCCGATTGCGACGCTGATCAATGAAAACATGGGCTTCAAGGCCAAGGCGATTGGCTCGATCGTTTTGAACAACCCTTTGGGCGGGCTGAACCCTTCGGCGGTGGATTATGCGCTGAAACAGGGTGCGCGCGTGGTCTGGATGGCGACCGCCCATGCCAAGAACCATATGGATCACGAGGCCGAAAAGCCCGGCTTCAAATTCCCGCAAAACTCTAAGAAAACCGTGGCGCCGATCCCGCTGAGCCTGACCGATGACAAGGGCGCGGTGCGCGATGAGGTCAAGCATATCCTTGACCTGATTGCCGAAGCCGATGCCGTCGTTTCGGGCGGGCATCATCATGTCAGCGAGCTGTTTCCCTTTTACGAAGAGGCCAAGGCGCGTGGCGTCAAGCGGCTGTTTCTTAACCACCCGACCTATGTGAATGATTGCAGCCTGCAAGATGTCACCCAGCTGGCTGGAATGGGCGTCAAGATGGAGCATTCCGTCTGCATGTTCATCCCCTCGACCTTTCAGATCTTTGATGCCGAACATCTGAAGGCGGTGGTCGATGCCGCTGGCGTTGAAAACAGCTTCTTTGGCACTGATTTGGGCCAGATGAAGAACCCCAACCCCGTCGATGGTATGCGTCAGATCATCGCGATGTTGCTGGATGCGGGCTATTGTGATGACCAGATCCGCCAGATGACCACCACCATCGCCGCTGATCTGGTGGGGCTAGAGGCATGAACCTGCGCGAAAAAATTAATGCAGGCGAATTGGTGATCGGCACGTTCGTCAAAACCCCCACGCCGCATGTGATCGAGATTTTGGGCCATTCAGGGCTGGATTTCGCAGTTCCCGACCAAGAGCACGCACCCTTGGATCTGGGGGCGATGGATCAGCTGGCGCTGGCCGCGCGGGCCGCAAACCTGCCGCTGGTTGCACGCTGCTGGGGCCAAGAGGCGGCGCGGATCTCGCCGTTGTTTGATCTGGGCTGCACGGGCATCATGGTGCCCCATGTCCTGAATGCTCAGACCGCAGAAGGCGTGGTTGGCGCGGTCAAATTCGCACGCGGTCAGCGCGGGCTGTCGCCTTCGCCAAGGGCGGGGAATTATGGCACGCTGTCGGGCGCGGCCTTTATCGCAAAATCCGACGCTGAAAGCGTGGTGATGGTGCAGATCGAGGATGCCTCGGCGCTAGAGCGGTTGGACGAAATCGCCGCCGTGCCGGATGTCGATGTGCTGTTCGTCGGCCCCGCTGATCTGTCGCAATCACTGGGATACGCCTTCCCCTCGGCCGAGCTGGACGAGGCGATTTTGCGTGTGGTCGCAGCCGCGAAATCCGCAGGTATCGCCGCCGGGCTTTTCGTGGGGGATGAGGCCCAGATCGCGGGCTGGCACGCGAAAGGGGTCAGCGTTTTCGTCTGCGGTTCGGATCAAAGCATCTTGCTGAAAGGCGCGCGCCGGATCGTCGCCGCTGCTCGGGCGTGAGGCGCCTGCGCCCATTAAAAGGATTTTACGATGTATAAAGACAAAGACCCGCGCGCGGCGATTTTCGCCGCCACAAGCAAGCCGCCGCAGACCGGGCTGATCGCCCAAGAACAGGTGGCCGAATTTCACAAACTGCCGCCGCAAGACGAGGCCGAAGGCCGCAAGCAGTGGTTTCAGCGCGGCTGCAATTTCGTGCTGGCCTATGGCGAGGCTCAGCCCGGTGCCAGCTTTACGCGCGACAACCAAAGCGATGAATATGTCGTTTTGCTGCCCGATAGCCCGGCCGAGATCGAGGCCAATGGTGTCACGGCTAGCGTGGCGGCACGCTCGATCGTCTTTGTGCCGCCGGGCACCAGCCGCGTCAGCCTGCCTCAGGGTGGCACAATCGTGCGCCTGTTCACCACCGCAGCGGCGGATCTGGTGGCGCTTTGCCCCAATGCCGATGCCTATGATGCCGGTCGCAGCCATATTCCGCCCTTTGCGGCATGGCCCGAACCGGTCGGCGGCTATCAGATCCGCGCCTATAGCCTTGATGTTCCTGCACAAGAGGGGCGCTTTGGCCGCATTTTCCGTTGCACCACCTTTATGGTGAACTTTCTGGATGTGCAGACGGGGCCGCGTGATCCCAAGAAACTGTCGCCGCATCATCATGATGATTTCGAGCAATGCTCGCTGGCGCTTTCTGGCAGCTTCACCCACCATCTGCGTTGGCCCTGGACGGTCGATCGCAACGATTGGCGTGCGGATCAGCATCTTGAGATGGGCTCTCCTTCCTCGCTGGTGATCCCGCCTCCGGTCATTCACACGACCGAGGCCAGCAGCGCGGGCGAAAATGCCTTGGTTGATATTTTCTGTCCGCCGCGCTTGGATTTCTCCTTGCAAGAGGGATGGGTGCTTAATGCTGCGGATTATCCAATCCCGCAGGCGTAACCACAGCCATGATCAAGCCTTTTCCCCGTCCGTGCTGGCGGGGAGGGGCAACCACGACAAAAGCCACTTGGCGCGCCGCAGCGGCCCCAAGGCATTACCCACAAGATCGGGTCTTTGACCGAAAAACCGGGCGGATCTGGTCTCTTGTGGCTTTGCGGGCTTGAAAAAGGCGCCTTGCTGCCTTTTCATCGCGGCATGTTCTTGGGGCCGCTGCCGCCGTTTAAGCCCGGCTCAATGCCCCGAATTTTCCGATCAGGTCTTTCGCAAGGAGCTGCCTGCTATCATGGTCGCCTATGTTTACGTTCTGGGCTGTGAGACCGCAGATCGCTTTTTGACCTATGTTGGCTGGACCACGGATCTTGAGCGGCGACTGGCAGAGCATAACGGCCAGTTCGCGGGTGGTGCGCGCTCGACCAGGGGGCGCAGCTGGGCGGTGATCTATGCCGAGAAGCTGCCAAGCCGACAGCAGGCCATGAGCCGCGAATGGCACCTTAAGCGTGATCGCCGCCTGCGTCGGACGCTGGCGCTTGGCGCACAGGATCGACCGATTTGACGCCATCTGCCTGACATTACTGCGCCGATCCCAGCGCGCCAAACTGTTACCGGGAAACCCGTGCAGGCGACGTGGCATGGTGTTAAACGTGGAACAATCGCCAGCTTGCGCAACCCTAGGTGATGCCCCTTCAGACAGGCCGAACCCGTGATCAACGCCGATCTTTTTAACGACTTTCTCAGCCTCGTGCAGAGCCGGAATTTCTCGACGACGGCGCGGGTGCGAGGCATGTCGCAATCGACGCTGTCGCGCCGGATTGCACAGTTGGAAAGCTATATCGGGGCCGAGCTTTTTGACCGTGCCATCCAGCCTGTGGCCCTGACCGAGGCCGGCGAGGCGCTGTTGCCGCAGGCTCAGGACATCTTGGAAAAGATGCGCGATATTCAGGCAATCGGCCATCCCGAGGTCCGCCGCCATCACGAGCAATGCACCATGGTTGCCCTATCGACGCTGGCGATCAATTATTTTCCCAGCTGGCTGTCCAGGTTGGGGACGACGGAAAACTGGCGGGTCAACCTGCTTAATACCGAGCCCCTGTTTGCCGCGAATGTGCGCAATTTTCTGCGTGGTCAGGCCGATTTTCTGCTGACATTCGGGCTGGATCACGTGCCCGATCTGCATGCTTTGCGCCATCACAGCTATATCGTCTTGGGAACGGATCATGGGTATCCCGTGACCATCCCGGATGCGCAGGGCAGGCCGATGTGGTCACTGAATGGGCCGCGGCCGGTGAATTACTGCGCCTATACCAAGGGCAGCTTTTATCAGCAGGCGCTGTCGCCCATCGTCGCAGAGCTAGGCGGTGCCTTGCATAAGGTGCGCGACAATTCGATGGCGGCGGTGCTGTATTCGATGGTGCGGCAAGGGCATGGCATGACCTGGCTGCCCAATCTGCTGATCAAAGACGATCTGCGCAGCGGCGCCTTGGTGCTGGCGGGGGGGCCGGAATTTGCTTTGGAGAAGGAAATCCGGCTGTACCGCTCGCATAACATGAACCGCTATGCACAGCGTTTCTGGTCGCAGGCCGCCGAGGGGCATAAAATCTGTCGCCGCGTCATGCGCGTCGCCTGAGGCCCGCGCAAGCGCCCCGATCAAAACACCGCTGCGTTTCCTGTGCCCGCGCGGATGAACGGGTGCGGATGAACGGGTGCAAATGTAGCCAGCGCAACCAGCCACCGCACAGAAGCTTTCCTGCGTGATGACCCGTTGCGCTGGCCTGAGGTCTAAGCGGCGCCTTCCAGGGCGGCGGCAAAGCTTGCGCTCGCATCCAGGAATTCGCGCGTATAATCCTCGCGCGCGCGGCCCGCGCGCACATCGGCTGCGGTCATTTCCTCGATGATGCGGCCATGTTGCATCATGCCGATCCGCCCGCAGATATGGGCCACCACTGCCATGTCATGCGATACCAGCAGATAGGTCAGCCCACGCTCGCGCTGGATCTGCTTCAGCAGGTTCAGGATCTCGGCTTGCACCGAGACATCCAGCGCCGAGGTCGGCTCGTCCAGCAGCAAGACCTCGGGCTCCATGATCAAAGCGCGGGCGATGGCGACGCGTTGACGCTGCCCGCCAGACAGCTCGTGCGGAAAGCGATAGCGAAAGGCCGGGCCCAGACCGACCTGCTCAAGCACGGCATCAATCCGTTGGCTTTGGCGGTCAAAGCCGTGAATCTGCAGCGGCTCGCGCAGAACCTTTTCGATGATCTTGCGCGGGTGCAGCGAGGCATAGGGATCTTGAAAGACCATCTGCACGCGCCGCAAAAACGCCGCGTTGCGCTTGCGCTTGGGCTGGACCGCGCCATCCAAAAGGACATCGCCGTCATAATCGGGGTTCAGACCGGCAATCGCACGCAGAACCGTCGATTTGCCGCACCCCGATTCCCCGATCAGGCCATAGCTGGTGCCGCGTTCGATACCAAAGGCGACATCCTTGACGACCAGATGGCGCTCTTCATCCTCGCCAAAGGCGATGTTAAGGGCGCGGGCTTCGATCAGATAGCTCATTGGGCAACCTCCGGGCGGATCACCGGGCCGTCAAGCCAGCTTTGCTGACGCTGCGGCACGCGCAAGATGTCGGTTTCGCGGTCAAGACGCGGCAGGCTTTCCAGCAGCGATCGCGTATAGGGATGCTGGGCGTTACGCAGGTTCTTGGCCTCGATTTCCTCAAGGACGCGCCCGGCATACATGACCAGAATCCGGTCGCAGAAACTGGCAACCAGGTTAAGGTCATGGCTGATCAGCACCAGCCCTGTGCCGCGGGCCTCGACCAACTCGTCGAGAACCGACAGCACCTGCCGCCGCACCGTGACATCCAGCGCCGAGGTGGGCTCGTCGGCAATGATGATATCGGGCTCGGGGATCAGCATCATCGCGATCATGATCCGCTGGCCCATCCCGCCCGAAACCTCGTGCGGATAAAGGCCAAAGACCCGCTCGGGGTCGCGGATATGGACCGAGTTCAGCATTTCAAGCGCGCGGCTTCTTGCCGTGGGACGGTCGGCCTTGTGGTGAACCTGATATGCTTCGACGATCTGCTCGCCCACGCGCATCAGCGGGTTAAGCGAGAATTTGGGATCTTGAAGGATCATCGAGATTTTGCGGCCGCGGATCTCGCGCATGCGTCTTTCGCTGGCTTTCAGCAGATACTCGCCGCGAAAGGCCATTTTCGTGGCCGTCACCGTCGCCGAGCCGGGCGTCAGGCGCAACAGCGCCCGCCCGGTCTGCGATTTGCCCGAGCCGGATTCGCCGACGATGCCCAATTTCTCGCGCCCGACGGTAAAGGACACGCCACGCACCGCGTCGCGTCCTGTCCGGTTGCCGCCAAAGCGGATGCGCAGGTCCTCGACCTCTAGCAGGGGTTTGTTCTGGGTCTCATTCATGGCGCGGGTCCAATACGTCGCGCAGGCCATCGCCCGCAAGGTTGACGGCAAGGCTGGTCAGCAGGATGGCAATGCCGGGAATGGCCGCGACCCACCAGGCGTTCATCATGAACTCACGCCCCGTTGACAGCATTGCACCCCATTCAGGGCTTGGCGGTTGGGCGCCCAGACCAAGAAAGCCAAGGCCTGCCGCGGTCAAAATCACGATCGCCATGTTCAGCGTGACCCGCACCACCACCGAAGGCAGACACATCGGGATCACATCGGACAAGATGATGCGCAGATGTGACGCGCCCTGCATACGCATCGCCGCGACATAGTCGGTTTTGCGGATGCTCAGGGTTTCGGCGCGGGCAAGACGCGCAATCGGCGGCCATGCCGACAAAGAAAGCGCGATGACCGCATTTTCGATGCCCGGCCCAAGCGCTGTGACAAAGGCCAATGCAAGGATCAACGAGGGGAATGCGAGAAACACATCGACGATGCGCATCAAGACAAGATCGATCCAGCCGCCGAAATAGCCCGCGATGGTACCGACTGCCAAACCGACCGGTCCGACGATGACAGCGGTCAGCGCGACGATGTAAAGCGTGATCCGCGCGCCATAAACCAAACGCGACAGAATATCGCGACCCAGCTCATCAGTGCCAAACCAATGCGCCGCCGATGGCGGTTGCAGGCGCTGCAAAAGCGACTGCTCGAACGGGTCATAGGGCACAAGGACAGGCGCCAGGGCTGCGATCACGATCAGCGCAACCAGAAAAATCGCGCCGATCAGCGCGGTACGGTTTGCCGCAAAGCGTTTGAGGCCCAGCACGAATTGCTGGGCACGGGCCTGAGCGCTGGAGGCGGGGATAGGCGCGCTTAGCCAGCCATTGCGAAGCGCAGAGAATATATTCGTCATCCGGGGACCTCTCTTAGCGGGTTCTCGGATCAAGGACGCGGTAAAGCACGTCGCAGATCACGTTGATGGTGACAAAGATCAAGCCGACGATCAGCGTGCAGCCCACGACCGCATTCATATCGCCTGCCAGCAGTGCCGTCGTCAGATAGCGGCCAAAGCCCGGCCATGCGAAAACGGTCTCGGTCAGGACGGCACCTTCAAGCAGGAAGGCGTAAGACAGCGCAACCACGGTCAAGACCTGCACGGCGATATTGCGAAACGCATGGCGCCAGACGGTCCGGCTCCAGGACAGGCCCTTGACCCGCGCGGTGATGATATATTCCTGCGACAATTGCGCGGCCATAAAGCTGCGCGTCATGCGGCTGATATAGGTCATCGCGCCAAAGGCCAGGATCGAGGCGGGCAGCACGATATGCGAGACGGCATTGCAAAATGCCTCCCAATTGCCGGCCAGCAAGGTATCGATCAGCATGAACCCTGTGCGGGGCTCGACGGCATATTCATAGATGAAATCGATCCTGCCGGGGCCAGAGACCCAGCCAAGCCCGGCGTAAAAGGTCATCAGACCCATCAGGCCAAGCCAGAAATTCGGTGCGGAATAGCCAATCAGGCAAACCGTGCGAACGGTGTGATCCAGCCAGCTATTGGCATACATCGCCGACAAGACCCCCAGCGGAACGCCAAAGCCCGTGCCGATCAGCATAGCCACGGTTGCCAGCTCGAAGGTCGCCGGAAACACCCGCGCGATATCCTCGGTGACCGGGCGCCCCGAGGTCAGCGCATCGCCGAAATTAAAGCTGAGCGCATTGGTCAGATAGGTCCAGAACTGCGAATACAAAGGCTGGTCAAGGCCAAGCTCTTTGAAGACGCGCTCATAGGCCTCTGGCGGGGCATTCTCTCCGACAATCTTGATTACCGGGTCCAGCGGCAAAAGCCGGCCAATGAAAAAGGTCAATGCAATCAGCCCGAAAAGCGTCACCAACACAGAGGCAGTGACGATTCCAATGCGTTTGAGCTGACGCTTGCGCCGGGGTGTGAAAACCCCTTTCTGCGCGGTCACATTCATCTTCGCACTCCTGAGAAATAGAGGTTCCGCCGCCTGGGGCAGCGGAACCGGAAGCCGGGCAATGCCGTCACTTCGTGACTTTGTTGTAGAAGCTGCGGAAGCCGTGGAAGGTCCAGTTCTTAAGCGCATCGCTATGCACGATCCGCGAGGTCGACTGGAACACGATGACCTGCGGGCCTTCTTGCATCTGGTCGATCTGGATCTGGTGATACAGCGCTTCGCGTTTCGCAGGATCGGTTTCAAACAGCGCTTCGGTGACGCGGTTGTTGACCTCTTCCGAGAAATAGGCCGAACGCCAGCTTGGGTATTGGCTGAGCTTCGCCTCGATCCGGTTGTCGGGGTTATAGATCAGACGCGAGGCCATGCCATGCGCATCACCCACCGTCGACTGCCAGCCAAGGAAGGCCATCTGGAACTCGCGTGCCCGCACCTTGGAGAACAGCTGCGCCCCTGCCATGCGCTCGACCGAGACTTTAAGTCCGGCTTTTGCGGCATTTTCCTGGAAATGCTGGCTGATTGCCATATCCGTCGGTTTGGTGCCCACGATCAGCGACAGTTTGGTGCCCGGCGCAACGCCGGCCTCGGCCAAAAGCGCCTTGGCCTTTTCGATGTCCAGTTTGAACGGGCGGCCCTCTGCTTCGTTCAGCGCGCCAACGGCGCCAAGCTGGACCGGGCTTTGACGAATGATGCCCACACCTTTCAGGATGGTGGATTCCATCGCGTCGTAATCAAGCAGATAGCGCAACGCGAGGCGGGCCTTCGGATCGGTGAAGGGGCCAAATTCGTTGTTCAGCGCAATATAGCTGAGCTGCGGGCGCAGCGTGCGCTCGATCGTCAGGCCGGGCTTGCCTTCAAGAGCGTCGATATCTTCGGGCGTCAGATCGCGGGCCACGTCGATGTCGCCGCTTTCCAGCATCAGGCGCTGGGTTGCTGCCTCGGCGACGTGGCGGATCAGCACCGTTTTCATCGCCGGCTTGTCGCCCCAGTAATTGTCGTTGCTTTGCATCAGCACGACTTCACCGGGGTTCCAACGCATCAGCTTGTAGGGGCCGACGCATTCGGTATGGGTGGCAAGGTATTTGTTGCCCATATCGCCATTGATCTCATTGGCCATGACCGTTTCGCGGTCCAGCATGATCGCGACGGGATACGAGGCAATTGCCTGCAAGATCAGCGACGGCGGATAGGGCCGGTCAAGCTGCATCACCAGCGTGGTGTCATCCGGAGCGGTGATCGTGCTTTCGATCGTATCCTTGTTGAACCCGTATTCGGTCAACGAGGCCGATGCGCCAAGGCCCAGCTTGACCACGCGCTGCAGCGACCATGCCATATCCGCAGCCGTTGCCGGGTTGCCCGACGGGAAGGACATGCCCTGACGGATCTTGAAGGTCAGGACTTTGCCGTCTTCCGAAACCGTATAGCTTTCGGCAAGGCTGGGAATGACCTTGGTTTCATCTGCCGGGTCATATTCCATCAGCCGGTCACAGATGTTGACGATCGTGTCGATCGCCACGACCTCGCCCAGCTGGGCCGGGTCAAACGTGGAGATGGCGTCGATGTTCCAAGCGATGACCAGCGCATCGGGGGGCGTTGCGGCCTGCGCGGGCGCAGCAGCCGACAGGCCAAGGGCCACAACGCCCGACAGCGAAGAGAGAAGCTTGCTTGTCAGTCTCATTATGCGTCTCCTGAAAAGATATCGTTCATCCGTCCGGCGATCAAAGCGGGCGCGGCTGCAAAGGCGGGGTTACATCGGCCGGGATCGGGCAGATGTAGGGGCTGACGGCCAGACGCGCGTCCAGATCGGCGCGCGCTTGTGCCAGCAGTTCGGGATTGGTCAGGCAATCCTGCGCGGTTCCGGCCATGACTTTGGCGGCATAGGCGATGGATTTATGCGCAGCCGGCATCTTGCCCTGAGCCGTGACTTGCCAGCTGTGGCCGGGCGTGCCGATTGCGATGGTCGCGACATGGGCCTGTACCGTGGGTACGATCCAGCTGACATCGCCAACATCGGTCGAGCCGATCATCGGATCACGCTTGGTGTCGCGCGGTACGATGAAATCGCAAAGCGGCGTGTTTTCACGGCGCGGCAGCCCCACAGCCAGATAGGCGTTGTCGATATCGCCTTCGGCCAGCGTGTCCTGAATTTCTGCGGCAAAGGCGCGATCGGCATCATCCCAGACAGGCGGGCCAAGGCGCTCGAAGTTCGCCTGCATTGCGGCCTCAAGCGGGGCATTGGCCAATAGGTTCGAGACCGCGCTCATGATCGAAATGCTGACCGAAGTATCGGTCATCATCGTCGCGCCATGGGCGATGCGCTGAACGCGCTCGTTCAGCTCGAACATACCCGACAGGCTGGTCGAGCGGATGGCAAAGCGCAGCGTGGCTTTGGCCTGAACCACGTTGGGTGCGACCCCGCCTGCATCCAGGAATGCGTAATGGATGCGGCTTTCCTGCGGCACATGCTCGCGCAGGTATTGCACGCCCGTACACATCAGTTGGGCGGCATCCAGTGCCGAACGGCCCAGATGTGGCGTGGCCGCCGCATGGCTGGCGCGACCCGAAAAGGCAAAATCCATGCGCGTATTGGCCAATGAGGCAGCAGGCGCGACCTCGTTGAAGCAATGCGGATGCCAGGTGATGGCGGCTGCAACGCCGTCAAACGCGCCTTCGCGGGCCATAAAGGATTTCGCCGCGCCACCCTCTTCGGCGGGGCAGCCATAATAGCGCACCCGACCCGGCGTTCCGGTTTCTTCCAGCCAGTCCTTCAGCGCACAGGCCGCCAAAAGCGCGGCCGAACCCAAAAGGTTATGACCGCAGCCATGGCCCTGACCATTGCCAGCAAGCGGGCGCGGCTCGGCGATGCCAGCCTCCTGCGACAGGCCGGGAAGCGCATCATATTCGCCCAGGAATGCGATGATCGGGCCGCCTTCGCCGGCTTCGCCCATCACGGCGGTGGGGATGCCTGCGACGTTTTCGCTGACGCGAAACCCCTTGTCATTGAGCATCGCAATATGTTCCGCGACTGAGCGGTATTCGGTATAGCAGATCTCGGGCATACCCCAGACACGATCAGACAGACCGACCAGATCGGGCGCATGGCGATCGACCATGCTCCAGATGGTTTCCTCGTTTTTCATCTGTATTTCAGTCCCTTAAAGTTCTTTTGCGATGAATTCTGCCAGCGTCGTAAAGACGCGCCGGGTGTTCTCGATACGGTTGAAGCCATGACCTTCATGGGCGATGCGCAGAAGCTGGCAGCGTTTGCCCAAACCAAACATCATCGAGTTGATGGTTTCGCTTTCCCCAGGCGGCACGCGCGGATCGCGGTCGGCGTGAACCACAAGCAATGGTGCGGTAATGCGCGCGATCTGTGACACAGGCGAGATCCGCCGCACCATGTCGGCCTGCGTGTCGGGGCAGCCATATTCCGCCACCCGCATCTGGCGCGCCCAGGGGCCGGTCGCCAGAAGATGGGTAAAGAAGTTTCCGATACCGTAGAAATTGACGCCGAATTTCCACAGATCCGGGGTTTCGCCGAGCGCGGCCATCACCATATAGCCGCCATATGAGCGCCCGAAAATGCCTGTCCTGGCGCCATCGATCGTGCCTGCGCCAACCAGATGCGCGCGCAGGGCCGTTACATCGGCCAAGGCATCCAGGCGCTTTTCGCGATCATCCAGCCCGTGATAGCGCCGCCCATATCCGGTCGAGCCGCGCACGTTTGGTGCAATTACGGCAATGCCTTGGGCCAACATCCACTGTACATCGGCGCGGAAATCGGGCCGCCATTGCGCCTCGGGTCCACCATGGATGATGAAGATCGAGGGCCAGCCATCAGCCGGGGCGTCGCCTTTGGGGATATAAAGGAAATAGGGAACCTCAAGCCCATCAAAGCTGGTAAATTCCTCAAGCGAGGGGGCAATGAAATCGTCGCTATCCAGCGTTTCCACCGTGGCGCGAAACAATGCGCGCGCGGCGTTGTCAGCCAGCGAGATTTCCCAGATCGATGGGGCCTGAACCGTCGAGTTCAACGACAAGAGCAGCGTATCACCAGCGCCCGGCAGGCTGATCGAGCCCGCAACTGCGGGCAGGGGCAGGGCAATGTCGCGGCTGTTCGCGGTCGCGAAATCGATCATTTTCAGGCAGCTATATCCGCCCTCATTCACGCCGATGATCGCACCGCTTTGATCTGGCAGCAGGGTGACGGCATCCAGATCATAGTGATCCTCGCCCCAAAGACGGCCGATGCAAAAGCCCTCGGCGTCAAAGCGCCACAGGCTCATCCGATCACCGTCAAAATCGCAAATCGCCACGCCGCCGCCCGCCTTCAAAAGGCGCGCTGCCGAGAATTTGACCCGGTGAGGCACGTCCAGAATCGGGCGAAGCTGATCGCTTGCGATCTCGACAAAGGCCAGTTTTTGATCGCTGGCCGCGCCCAAGGTGCGCTTGACCAGAAGCTGCAGGCCATCGGGGGTAAAGGCCAGAACCTCTTGATGGCCCATCGATGCGCCGATTTTGCGCTTGGCGCCGGTGGCGATATCGATCAGGCAAAGGTCAAGCTGGTCCTTGGCGCTGTCATTGGCGCTGAGCGCAATCTGGGTGCCATCGGGCGAGAACGCCCCCCACATATGCACCGTCATCGGATCATCCGCCAGACAGCGTACTGCGCCGGTCTTGACGGTCAGAAGATAGGGCTGCCAGCGCTCGTCACCGCCGCAATCGGCCATGAATACCAGCGTGGCACCCTTGGGGTTCCAGGCGAAAGAGTTCACCGGCTCGGGGTGGTTGGTCAGCTGACGGGGGCCTTGCGCATCGCTGATCCACAGCTGAGCCATGCCCGTCTGGTTGCTGATAAACACCAGGTCGGTGCCGCCATTGGGCTCGCGCGCGGGCGAGCGATAGGCCGAAATTTCAAGATATGGCGCTATCGCGTCAGCATGGATCATGTGCGGATTCCTTCGATCGGATCTGTCGGGCGCATTGGGGCAGGGGCCATGAAGCGGCCGACAGGCGGGCATGTGTGACACCAGATTGCCGGGCCGGAAGGGCCGCCAGATGCCCATCCCCGAATGCCTTGCGCAAGGTGACAGCGGGCAAGGCGCAATGCGCCTTGGTGCGGTCTGGATTTGCATTGCAGTAGGGGGCGGCGGTGGTTTCGTGCATCTTCCGGATGTGTTCTTGGCTGTCGCACCTTCTTAGGGGCAGAAAATATCCAGATGGAAATGCAAAATACCGATGATCGATCCGTTTTTTGCATGGCTTTGGGGCAATGCGGGTGCGCTGGTGACGACATCAAATCGCGATGCCGGGCTAACAGCCGGTCGCGTCAGAAAAATTTGAAATAATGGGGGGCGAGGGGGCATCTATGCATATCCAAAGCCGGTTGGCGGGGCAGCATAGGAATGGTCTGCGGCGTCAGTCGGTATGGGCCGGGCAAGTCACTTGCACGGCCCCTTATTGTGGGAAAGGCTTAGGGCGAGACCGCCTTAAGGCCCAGAAAGATCACCGCTGACAGCGCGGCCGAAGCAGGCAAAGTCACGATCCATGCTGTGGCGATGGTGGTGACATGCGAGCGGCGCACCAGTTTGCGGCGGCTACGCTCTTCGGGGCCAAGCTGCTCGGCCTCGGGCAGGTCGATCCGGGCTTTGCGCAAACGCCGCTCTGCGTCCCATTCGCGGAAAAAGCCGACGCCAAAGATCGCACCGACCGCAATATGGGTCGAGCTGACCGGCAGGCCCAGCCAGCTGGCGACGATCACAGTCAGCGCCGCTGACAAGGCCACGCAAAAGGCGCGCATCGGGTTCAGTTTGGTGATCTGGCTGCCAACCATGCGGATCAGTTTCGGGCCGAACAGGAACAGCCCGAACGAGATGCCGAAAGCGCCGATCAGCATGACCCATAGCGGGATGGCCACATCCTCGCTGACGGTGCCGAACTGGGCGGATTGAACGATTGCGGCAAGCGGACCAACGGCATTGGCGACATCATTGGCACCATGGGCAAAGCTGAGCATCGCCGCCGAAACGACCAAAGGAATACCAAAAAGGCCCTTAAGCGATTTGTTGCGGTTCTCAAGGCCGGCAGATTGGCGACGGATCACCGGGATCATGATCAACCAGGTGGCAAGGCCAATTCCTAGGCCGATCAGGGCGCTGGTCTGAAGCGAAAGCTCGATCAGCTGGCGCAGGCCTTTGATCGCCAGATAGGTGGCAAAGGTGCCCGACATGATGCCGACCAGCACTGGCACCCATAGGCGCGCAGCTGCCAGCTTGTCATCCTGATAGATGATCCGCGCTTTGATAAACCACAGAAAACCCGCGGCAATTCCGCCACCCAGCAGGGGCGAGACAACCCAGCTTGCTGCGATTGTGGCGATGACGCCCCAGTTCACTGCGCCGAAGCCGGCCGCTGCTACGCCTGCGCCGATAACGCCGCCGACAACCGCATGAGTTGTCGAAACCGGCGCGCCGATCCAGGTGGCAAGGTTCACCCAAAGCGCCGAGGACAGCAGCGCCGCCATCATTGCCCAGATAAAACTGGACTGGGTGCCGATGCTTTCGGGTGCGACGATCCCACGCGAGATGGTCGTGACCACATCGCCGCCCGCGATCAATGCCCCCGCGCTTTCAAAGATGGCAGCGATGACAATCGCTCCACCCATGGTCAGCGCATTCGCACCAACGGCCGGGCCCATATTGTTGGCCACATCATTGGCGCCGATGTTAAGCGCCATATAGGCGCCAAAAATCGCCGCGACGACCACGATCAGCTGGCCGTTGGACTTGCCAAGCAAAACGGCAGCGACCAGCCCCGCCAGCAGGATAAAGACAAAAGCGATCCCCGGTGCCACCAGTGGTCGTCCCACGTAATTGGTAGCAAGCTCGAGTTTCGAGAAACGCCCCAAGTCGCGGTCGAGGGTCTCTAGGTGGCGGGCTTCATAGTCGTTCTGGGCCATGGCCTACTCGTTGTTTGGACGCTGGTGCGTAAGCCGAGATCGGCAACAATTCAACCTCTGCTAATATGCGAAAGACCAGAGTGTCGTCGGGGCATATCGCGTGAAGCCATCGAGATGACCATTTCATCAGGGTGTGGACCTTTGGCGCAAGGCGAAGCCTGGCGATGCAAGCGGCGCATGTCGCCTATGGCAGCATTTCCGGGAGGCTGAATAAAGAAAAATAACGCTCATGATCAAATCCGGCTGCACAACACGTGAGCAAAAGTGAGCAACTTATTCGGGCTAACACATTGAGAGAGAAATTGTTTCCGTGCAACCTTCACGGGCAAACAGCGTTTTGCTGTACCTAAGCCTCAAGGATGACCCATGTCAGAGAACCGTCAAAACACGCGACAGCACCTGTCACGCCGCAGTTTCTGCACCAGTCTTGCCGTGGCCCCGGTCGCGCTGACTGTTGCGGGCCATGCCGCATTCGCCGAGGAAATGGTGCGCCTGACCGGCGAAGTCATTTACCGCGAGCGGATGGCACTGCCTGCAAATGCCGTGCTGGAACTGACCTTGCAGGATGTTTCGCTGGCCGATGCACCTGCCAAAACGATCACCACCTATCGCGCGACGATTCAGGGGGGCAGCCCGATCCGGTTTGGCTTGTCCTATCCCAAGGATAAACTTGACGAGAGATACCGCTACAGCCTGCGCGCCCAAATTCTGGTTGATGGTCAGATGTGGTTTACGTCGACTGATCATATCGCGGTCGTGCCCGGCGAAGCACAGCAGCTGACTATTCCAGTTCAGCGTGTGATGCCATCTTCAGGTGGGGAAAAGACGAGCGCCCTTTCGGGTGAATGGGTCGTGCAGCGCATCAACGGGAAGGCTTCGCTGCAAGAGGTTGGCGCTTCAATCGTATTCGATCCTGAAACGAGCACCGCCAGCGGCTCGGGTGGGTGTAACCGCTTTTCGGGCGGATATGTTCAGGATGGGACTAAGCTGACATTTGGCAATCTGGCCTCTACGATGATGGCCTGCAGCCCAGCTGCAATGACACAAGAGCATGCCCTTTTTACAGCTTTGGCAGCGGTGCGCGGCTTTAGCATAGAGGATTCCGGGGCAAGGCTGTTGTTGAAGGACGATAGCGGTAAGGGGCTATTGGACCTTAAGAAACGGTAAGGCTAAGGGAGGATTCCTTTGCCTATTCGACCTAGGCGCCAATGTTAGCGGCTGATTGCGACCATCGCAGTTCCGATCATCGCCATTAACCGTTGTAAAACGGCATTGGGGCCTAGGCCGTGCCCAAAGTCGCGGTCAGGGCTGCGTGTTGAACTAGATAGTGGAGACGTTGGCATCACCCAGGAAATACAAAAAACACGCAGTTGAGATGTGATGAAGTTCGTTGCGGCTTAGGTGGCCCAAACTTGTTCTCGGGTGGTGTCGACCATAACATCCCCTAGCTTTGAAAAATGCAGATTGGTGAGTATCCCTTAGGTTCAGGGTTAGTTCACGATTAAATCTGCATGCAAGGCTCCGGCAGAATGAATGGATTTGAGAATATCGATCAAATCACGAGGCCTGACCCCGAGAGAGTTCAAGCCGACGATCACATCTGATAGAGAAGCCTCACCATTTACTTCTGCAAATCCTATCCCCGGCTCTTGAGTGATCTCGGCCTGAGAGCGAGGCAAGATTATGCTCTCGCCAAGGCTGAAGGGATTGGGCTGAGAAACCATAGGGCTTTCCCTGACCCGCAGTGACAAGTTCCCTTGAGATATTGCAACCTTAGAAATTCGTACATTCTGCCCCATGATGATTGTCCCGGATTTGTGATCAATGACCACGCGCGCGGGAGTATCGGGCTCTACACGAATATTCTCGATCATGCCCATCAGATGGGCAGGGTTTGACCTACCTGAACGCGCAAGATCGATTGAGATGGTTCCCGAGTCCAACAATTGTGCAACACCGGACCTTATCTCATTATTTATCGCGGCCTCAATGCGGGCTGCCGTCGAGAAGTCTGGTGACCTTAACGAGATCCTAAACTGCCTCATACTGGACAGTTCAAAGGCTATCTCGCGCTCAATGCGCGCGCCATTCGGAACTGATCCTGTTGTCGGAACGCCCAAGCTAACTCTAGCCGACTCACCCGAGGCATCGATCCCACCTGAAAGTACTGCGCCTTGTGCGACAGCATAGACCTCTCCATCCGCAGCACTCAGTGGGGTCATCAACAGCGTACCGCCCAACAAGCTTTTGGCATCTCCGATCGAGGATACGGCAATATCAACTTGAGAGCCGTTGCGCGCGAACTCGGGCAATGTGGCCGTGACGATGACTGCAGCTACATTCTTTGATCTGATTGCATCATCTGTTACGTTTACGCCAAGGCGTTCAAGTGTTCCAGACAGTGCCTCTTCGGTAAATGGGCTATTCCTTAAGCTATCTCCTGTTCCATTTAGGCCAGTGACCAAACCATAGCCGATCAGATCATTTTTTCGCACGCCTTCAAAATTAACCAGATCCTTTATTTTAACCGGCGCGGCGAAAGCTAATGATGGCAATAGGATGCAATAGAGGGAAATGATTAATTTAATCAACGAAGAAAATCCGTAAGTTTCAGCGATGATAGGCGCGCGGTGACTGCATATAGGGTTTCTAGATCTGCCTGATATTTGGTTAGATCGGTCGCGGCTTGGTATTGATCTGCGGAAATTAGATTGCCACGAGTTATCGAAAGGCTTGTGAGTTCGCCCTCATTAACTTTAAGCATTTTTGCAGCACTATGTTCGATGCTTCCGATTAAAGACTGTTGTGCGATGATCTCATCAACTGAATTCGTTAGCAACACCCCCGCTTTCTGGATAATGTCGCGCTTTTGGGAAAGAGTGAGGGAGGCGCTGTTTTCTGACGCAGCAAAAAGTAAACTCAAGCCCTTCAACATGTTTTTAATTTCTGGATTTTTGGCTGAGATATTTATTTTCTGCGTACTCTTGTCCGAAATCGGAATACTAAATGATCCGTTTCCTCCGCTGTATGCACTTCTGATATAGGTGTCAGCGCCAGACTCATCGTCGAACCATTTGGTGATAGATGATTCCAATTCAGAAAAACTGGAAGAGTTGGAAGAAATATCTCTTATTTTATCCAGAAATTCAGCCGCGGATGGGAGGGGCGCAGCATCAGTGGCGTCGCCGCTGAAAATGTTTTTATTTGCTACCTGAGTATGCAGCGTGTTGATTGCATCCTCCAAAAGGGACGAACTCTGGGTTAGCCTAATATCTATCTGATCTGAAGAGGTTAGCTCTGCAGCCGCAAGTAAATCCGGGCCTAGGCTTGATGAAATATCACGTATTTTACTGAGAGCGCTCTGCATTCCGGAAGTGAAAGTGTTGAGCTCGTGAATATTTTTATTGAATGCAGTTATTATATTTATTCTATTCTCAACTCGATTAATGAGTGATAAGTCACCGCGAAAGTGCTTTGCAATATCAGATTTTTTACCTGTCGTCAATTCTTGGGATGCAATAGATATGCGGGATTTGATCGTAAGGTTGGCGGTGCGAGGTGCCAGCATTCTTGAGATGTCGCCAATGGATGTAAGCTTCATTATGATATCCTTAGAATGCTGTCGATCATTTCATTGGCTGCTTGGATAACCTTGGCATTCGCTGCATAAGACTTTTCAAGCTGCAAAAGGATTTCCATTTCCTTGTCGCTATCTACACCATAGGAAAGAAGGTTTGACTTTGCTGATTGATCGTGGGTTTCGTGGATTTTCTCTAGGGATTTGGCGTTTATTCTGTTGGCAGATATTAACGATGAAAGCTCCGATGCCCTAGTGAAAATCGACTTGTTTGATTGTTGGGAGCCAACGTTCGCAGCCGTGCTATTTGCGCTGATCGATGCACGGATTGCCTCGATTAATGTGTTGTTGCCAGAATTTCCGGGCTGAGTTGCGTAAATACCGTCACGTAATCTCCAGGCATCCCCCCCGAGAGTGTAATCTACTGCGCGGTTTAGAGAAATTCGATTGGCAAAGCCAAGGGTGGTGGTCGGCGTTATGGCGTTTTGTAGATCTGAAAAAATACCGGGAAGATCTTGTGAAACTGACGGATCAACAGACGGATCGCTCAATCGGTTATAGAGGTCGTAAGCGAATCGATCGAGTTGATTTTGGTATTCGGGTCCGTGATTGTCTCTGATACTGAAGTTGGCCTCGAGAGTGCCCCCTCTGAACATATTCATCTGAGAGGTGGTAAGTTCGACACCGTCAAGCGTCACTCCTGAGAGGTTTCCATCCGAGACTGACTTTTGGGGGGTCACCACTCCCGAAGCTAAGAACTTGATCTCGGCAGGTTTGAGACCATCAAGTAAGGTCGCGCCACCTTTGGTGAAAAGTGAGACGATGCCGTTGTCGCGCTGAACCTCTTGAAGTGGTACGATGTCTGAAATGGCATCAATGGTTGCCTGACGGGCGTCCACGAGAGAGGAGGTATCTTGTCCGCGGGCTTTGGCAATTGTGACCAAGCGGTTTAGTCGCGCGACTTCTGCAAGAGCCGAGTTAAGGCGATTGACATCCGATTCTATGGCCTTGTCGGCCACAGTTCTTGCCTTTTGAAGCTCCATTGCGATGAAATTGATTTTGTTGCTGACATCTTTTGCAGCATCGACGGCGATTTGAAGTCGAGCGTTACTATCTGGGCTAGCGGCGGCATTGATCAGAGATGCTTCAAAATTTGTGAGAATTGCGGTCAGGGAGTGATCCTGATCGGCAGTTCCCGTCGCTGTTTCCATTGCGACATGAAATGCGGCCAGGGTTGAGGATTTACCTAGATTTGCTTGAGCCTGACGATTGTCAGCGACGACCGAGTTGGGAACAAGTCTTTGGATGCCTTCGACTTTCACACCGCCGCCGTTTCCGCTGTAGATATGGGGAGAAAGTTGCAGCTCTCGGGCGGCATATCCAGGTGTGAGGATGTTGGCGATGTTGGACGACACCACCTCTGTTCCGCGCGAAACGGCGGTAAGGCCCGTAAGGGCGTTTGAAAGCGCAGCAGATATGCTCATTCATCTTCTCCTTGATATTGGGCCTAACCGTTTCACGGGATCAGCGTTTGATATTGGTGGTTTCCTGCAACATTTCGTCCACGGTCTGAATGACCTTGGCGTTTGAAGAATAGGCGCGCTGGGTTTGGATCAAATTGGTCAATTCAGCTGCGACATCGGTGGTAGAACCTTCGCGGGCATATCCGACGACTGCCCCGGTTGGGCCATCACCCGCATCCCATAGAAAGAATGATCCCGAGCTTGGTGAGACCTTATAGGTCTGGTTATTGAGCGCGATCAGACCGTTGGGATTGGGCACATCGACCAGAGGTACTTGATAAATGGTGCGGATAAAGCCTGTGTCATAGGTCGCCCGGATAAAGCCATTTTCGTCAATTTCCACGGCGGTGAGGTTGCCCACTGGCGAGCCGTCTTTGGTGACGTTGGTTGGTGCGAAATCGTCGCTTAACTGGGTTAGACCATTGGGGTCACCCACACGGCCAATCGTCAGGGTCAGCGGACCGCCCTGGACGTTGAGGGCAAGGGAGCCGGTGAGGGGATCATAGGCGCCACCCGTGAGCATGGTGACGGAGGCCAGAGTGCCGCCATTCGTCTGGCTGTCGTCAAAGACCAGCTCGTACGAGCCGATGAGGTTGCTGGCCGGGTCCATTGCCGAATCCCGGATCTCCATCGTCCACGTGTTCGACATACCGTTGGTTGCACTAACCTGCGGTGTGAAATTGAACATCAGCGATTCCGAGGTGCCCAGGTTGCCGAAATACTCGACCTTTTGCGGCAAAGGTGTGCCCGACGCGCCAAAGCTGGTTTCGGTGACGGGTAGGTTCACCCCAAGCGTCATGTTTTTGGTCGGGTCAGCAGAGGTCTGGTTTGCGTTGATGACAACCGGCTGCAAACCCGATGCGGTATCGCGGGGCATGACGGGGATCGTGCCATCGGCGCTGGCGGGCCAGCCCATAAGGATCAAGCCCGATTCGGTTCGAAGTACGCCTTCGGCATCGGTGCGGAATGATCCGGTGGTCGTCATCAGCAAGGGCCGGTCGCCAGTTCCTAAAGAGGCCAGGCTGACGGATTGGATCACAGGCAGCATGCCGCGCCCGGAAATTGCGATATCGAGTGGATGCGAGGAGGACACAAGCGCGCCGCGCTGATCGATGACGCGATTGGTTGTCGCTCGCACCCCACCTGCTGAATAGACGCCGGCCCCGCGCGCCTGATTGATCACCATGCTTTCAAACTCGGTATTGACGCGTTTGTAGCCATAGGTCGCGGAGTTCGCGATATTGTCTGAGATGCTGGCAAGGCGGGTCGCGTTTGCGGCGAGCCCAGCCACACCGGCGTTCAGAGCAGAAGAGATCGACATCCTCGAATTACCTTTCTTGAGTTACGCAGATCACCATGCGGGGCTGCAGTTAAGATCCGGCTAACAGGGCCGATTTTTTCAAAATCACCTTAATAAAATGACCTCGATCCGGTTGTTGTTCGGGTCCATCGGGTTCATCGAACGGTTGCGGCGGTCGGCATATCCGGTCACGCGCTGAATGCGCCGATCATTCAGGCCTGCATCTCCCAACAAGTTGCGCACGGCATGAGCGCGGGCATTGGACAGGGACCAGACGGGCGAGTGTAAAAGCACCTCGGGGTAAGCACGCACATGGCCCGCAATCGCGATCTCGTTTCTGACGCGACCAAGCACCCGCGCCAGGATCTGCGTCAGTTCGCGCATCGCGGGGCTGGGCTGGCCGCTGTCGCCGACGAACAGGGGCTCGTCGGTCAGGTCGGTCAGCTCGATAACAAGACCCTCATCTGTCATGCGGGTCACGACATGGCGCAACAGATTGGTCAGTTGCATCGATTCGGCGCCGCTGCCTGTCAGCTGATCCTGAATCTGGCGGGCCATTTCCTCGAAGCCCGAATTGCTGTCCTGAGCTGCCTGTGCTTCGCGCGGCACCCTGGCCCTGGCCAGAGCTGTCCTCGGTCTTTTGATCGTTGCCCCCAAAGGTGCCGGTCCCCGCGCCGTTAGAGGTCTGGATAATGGTGGGATTGAAGTAATCGGCCAAGCCTTTGCGCTGCTTTTCTGTGGTGGCATTCAGCAGCCACATCAGCAGAAAAAACGCCATCATCGCGGTCACGAAATCCGCATAGGCGACCTTCCATGCCCCGCCATGGTGGCCGCCCTCATCCGAAACGGTGATGCGCTTAATCAGTATCGGGGAATTTCCGCGATCGGCGGGCATTGCGTGACCTCTTTGACATAATGAGGTCAGGCTGTCGCAGCCAAGCGCTTAGGTCTAGTTAACCGCTCAAATGCTGTTCATTTCCCCCAGAATCAGCTGCGCACCACGCTCGGCGATCATGATTGTAGGGGAATTGGTGTTCCCCGAGGTGATCGTAGGCATGATCGAGGCGTCAATGACGCGCAAACCCTCGATGCCGCGCACGCGCAACTGCGGGTCGACGACCGAATCGGGGTCGCCGCCCATGCGCGCCGTGCCGACGGGGTGAAAGATCGTCGAGGCAATCTGACCGGCGGCGCGGGCCAGCTCTTCGTCGCTGTCGCCGACCGGGCCGGGCTTGAATTCTTCGGGGCGATAGCGCGCCATCGGTGCCTGCGCCATGATCTTGCGCGTCAACCGGATCGAGCGTGCGGCCACCAGCTGGTCATTGACGGTCGACAGATAGTTCGGGGCGATCTCGGGATGGGTCAGCGGATCGGGCGAGGTGATGCGCACATGGCCGCGGCTTTCCGGTCGCAGGTTGCAGACACTGGCCGTCATGGCGGGGAAATCATGCAGGTTTTCGCCAAATGCCTCTAAGGTCAGGGGCTGGACGTGATATTCCAGATCCGGCGTCGCCACATCGCGTGACGAGCGTGCAAAAGCCCCAAGCTGGCTGGGGGCCATGCTCATCGGACCTGATCGGGTCAGCGCATATTGCAGCCCGATCTTGCCTTTGCCCCACCAGCTTTGGGCCATCTGGTTCAGGGTCTTGCCGCCCGTAATTTTATAGGCACAGCGGATTTGCAGGTGGTCTTGCAGGTTTTCACCCACGCTGGCGTCACGCAAAACATCGATGCCCATATCCTGCAGCAGCGCTCCGGGGCCGATCCCCGACAGCTGAAGGATCTGCGGCGAGCCGATGGCGCCGGCCGACAAGATGACCTGATGACCCCGGATTGCGCTGCTTTGACCCGCTTTCAGCACCTCGACCCCGGTTGCGCGTTTGCCCTCAAAGGTGACACGGCGGACATGGTGGCCTGTCATGACCGTCAGATTGGTGCGCTTGAGGGCAGGGCGCAGAAAGGCCTTGGCCGTCGAAACGCGCCATCCTGCCCTTTGGTTGACTTTGAAATAGCCAACCCCCTCATTATCGCCGGTATTAAAGTCATCCGTGGCGGGGATGCCTGCGGCCTCGGCCGCGCGCGCGAAATCATCCAAGATTTCCCAGCGCAGCCGTTGCTTTTCAACGCGCCATTCGCCGCCCGCACCATGGTTTTCTGATGGGCCGTCAAAGTAATCCTCGGATTTTTTGAACAAAGGCCAGACATCGTCGGCCCCCCAGCCCGTGCAGCCCAACTGGCGCCAATGGTCATAATCGGCGGATTGGCCGCGCAGATACAGCATGCCATTGATCGACGAGCAGCCGCCCAGAACGCGCCCGCGCGGATAAAGCAGGCTGCGCCCGTTCAGCCCGGCCTCTGGTGCGGTTTTGAAGCCCCAGTCGGTGCGCGGGTTGCCGATACAGTAAAGATAGCCGATCGGGATATGGATCCAGTGGTAATTGTCGCGCCCTCCGGCCTCGATCAGCAAAACCCGGTGCTTTGGGTTTTCCGACAGCCGATTGGCCAGCACACAACCCGCGCTGCCCGCGCCGACAATGATAAAATCGTAATCCATATCTTAATCCCCCCGGCGGCGATGCTATCCACCAATGAGGCAGACGCAACCCCGGCCTTGGCGGGCAGGCAAAGGTATGATTTACCTATGCGGATGGGAATACAGGGCTCATATGATATCGCGACTGGCGCGGGGCTGATTGCCTGCCCGCGTTGCGATGCACTTCATATCGAGGAAGAGCTGGAAGCCGGCGAAACCGCGCGCTGCATTCGTTGCAATACGGTGCTTGCGCGTCCGCGGGCGGGGGCTTTTTCGCGCATTATCGCGCTGTCATTCACCTCATTGGTGCTGATCTTCGGCGCGATTTTCTTTCCCTTCCTCGAAATTTCGCGCATGGGCATCGGCAATGCCACATCGCTGTTTGGGGTTGCGATGGCATTTTCGCATGGTTGGCTGATGCCGCTGACGGTGGCAGTCTTGGTGCTGATCATTGCCTTGCCCGCATTTCGCGCGATCTTGCTGGTCTATACGCTGATGCCCCTGGCGCGTGGCGCCACACCCTGGCGCCATGCCGTTCCGGCTTTTCGTCTGTCAGAAGAACTGCGACCCTGGTCCATGGCCGAGATCTTCGTCATTGGCACGGCCGTCGCCTTGGTCAAGGTCGCGGGGCTGGCCAATGTTAGCCTTGGACCCGCGTTTTGGGCCTTTTGCGGGCTGATCTTGGTGAATATCGCCAGCGACGCCTTTACCAGCGCTGCGACGATCTGGGATGCAATCGAGGATGCCGGTGTCGCCACCGATGGTCGCGAAATGGTCGAGGGACAGTCACTTTGACAGCTGAAATCGCCCATCCGACGATTACTGGTCGCCATTCCGACCCGAACGACCCGCACTCAACCCATTCCCCGGGCGCCGCGCCCCATCAGGCCGAGCCTTCCGCGCCAGTCATGACCGCCCATCGCGCGGGTCTGGTCGGTTGTCGCAGCTGTGGCCGCGTCTGGCCGGATGAGGAAAGCATCTGTGCGCGCTGCGGTGCCCATTTGGTGCCACCCGATCGGCGCTGCCTGCAGGCGGTTTGGGCTTGGCTGGTGGCGGGGCTGATTTTCTATATCCCGGCCAATCTTTTCCCGATGCTCAAGACCCAGACTTTGGCGGGTTTTCACGGCAATACCGAATCCACCATCATCGGCGGAGCGATCGAGTTGGCGCGATATGGCAATTGGGGGGTGGCGACCATCGTGTTTCTGGCCTCGATCGTTGTGCCCGTGGGCAAATTCGTGGCAATTTCCTGGTTGGCACTGCGTGCAGGTCGGCCCGCCACGGTCGAGGATGCACATAACCGACTGCGCATCTTTGAAGTCGTCGAGTTCATCGGCCGCTGGTCGATGATCGACGTTTTCGTCGTCGCAATTCTTTCTGCGCTGGTCCAGCTTGGATTTGTCGCATCTATTCACCCTGGATCAGCTGCGGTTTGCTTTGCGCTTTCTGTTGCCTTCACCATGCTTTCCGCACAAAGCTTTGATCCGAGATTGATTTGGCGGGGTCTTCCCCTGCGCAACCGCGCGAGCACCAATTGACCGACAATCCTGATCTGACCCCGGCAAAGCCCGTTCGAAAGGTCGCCAAACGTGCGACACAGGCGGGCACTTCTCTTATCTGGATCGTGCCTATTCTGGCGCTGATCGTCACTTTGGGGCTGGCGTGGAATGCCTTTGCTTCACGTGGGACATTAATCAGCGTCGAATTTTCCGACGCGACCGGGATCACTCCCGGCGAAACCGCATTGAAGTTTCGCGAGATCACCGTTGGCAAGGTCGAAAGCGTGCGCTTTACGCCCAATCTGGCCAAGGTGGTGGTCAATATCCGCGTCGATAAAGATGTCTCGCAATATATCGATTCCGAGGCCGAATTCTGGATCGTAAGGCCGCAGGTTTCCGCACAGGGGATCTCGCGACTGGATACGGTGCTGACCGGCGCCTTTATCGAAGGGTTCTGGGACGACAAATCCGATACGCCCAAACGCAATTTCATTGGGATGGATCGTATGCCCCTGACCCGGGTGGGTGAAAAGGGCACTTGGGTCGTGCTGTCCTCGGATAATGCCAAGGGCCTGACCGAGGGCGCGCCGATCACCATTCGCGGCGTGCAGGTGGGCACGATGCAGAACCTGCGGCTGGGCGATGACGATGATACCGTGCTGGCCGATGCCTTTATCGTGGCGCCCCATGATGACCGGCTGACCACGGCGACGGTGTTTTGGGACACGTCGGGCTTTTCGGTCTCGCTGGGGCCACAAGGAGTGGCGCTGAATGTCAGCTCGGTCGCCTCGCTGTTGCAGGGTGGGGTCGAATTCGCAACACTGACCAGTGGCGGCAAGCCTGTGCCGCAGGGCTATGTGTTTGATCTTCAACCCGATGAGGCGACGGCACGTTCGGTGCTGTTCACAGACGAAGAGGATCTGGTGCGCCTGGCCGTGGAGATCGACGGCAATGTCACCGGATTGGGCAAGGGTGCGGATGTCAAATTTCAGGGTCTGACCGTTGGCCGGGTGACGGCGCTTTCCGTCAAGGTTGACCCCGATGCCCAAGGCGGCGCGGGTAGTATTCACCAGGAAATCGTCGTCGCGCTGACGCCCTCTCGGCTGGGATTGCCTGCGGAAACAACGCCTGAACAGGCCTTGGAATTCCTGAAAAAGCGGGTGGAGCATGGGCTGCGCGCCCGTTTGACCAGTGCGGGCTTCTTTGGCACCTCGCTGGTGATCGAGATGATCGACCTGCCTGATGCCAGCCCCGCGACCTTGGATCTGACCGCGACCCCCTATCCAATCATGCCCTCGGTCCCCAGCGATATTTCTGATTTCCGTGATACCGCACAGGGCTTTTTGGCGCGGGTGGGCAATCTGCCGATCGAAGAGGTGCTGAAATCGGCCTCGGATATGATGAACAGCATCACGGCGGTTGCTTCAAACGAAGATACGCGCGCCATTCCCGCCTCGTTGAAATCCGCGATTGATGAGGTTCAGGCCACCGCCGATGAACTGCGCCTTGCGGTGAACGAGCTGCGTGAAAGCGGTGCGATTAGTCAGGTGCGCGGCTTTGTCGACGAGGCCACTTTGGCGGCCTCGGCGGTCAAGCTGGCGGCGGCTGATGTGCCAGAGATGGTCGATAAGATCGATGCGGCAGCCGAGTCGTTCAACGGCTTTGACTTCCCCGGCATCAGCACCGAAGCCAAGGGCATTTTGGCCGATATTCGCGCCATGATCGGCTCGGAAGATGCCAGCGAATTGCCGCGTAACCTGTCCGAAACACTAAAGGCGGCCTCGGGGCTTTTGAATGATCTGCGCGATGGCAATGCCGCGGGCAGTCTGAATGAAGCACTGAAATCGGCCAAATCTGCGGCCGATCAGATCGCCAGCTCGGTTCAGCGCCTGCCGCAGCTGACGGCACGCTTGGAGCAGCTTGCTGGCCGGGCCGATGGGGTGATTGCGGCCTATGGCGCGCGCTCTGATTTCAACAATGAGGCGATCAATATGATGCGCGAGTTCCGCCGTGCCGCTGATTCATTTGCCAGCCTTGCGCGGATGATCGAACGCAATCCCCGTGCCTTTATTCTGGGAAGATAATGATGACCCGTCATGTTTTGCTTGCTTTGACCTGCCTCGCGATCCTTGGCGGTTGCTCTAATCCGATGAAGACCGGGCGCTATCTGATTGATCCGCCGGTCACGGGCGAGCGGGTGCCCGATCGCATCGGTTCGGCCGAGTTGCGCGACGTTTCCTTGCCCGATTACGCCTCTGGTGACGAGGTGGCCTGGCAATCGGGCGATGGGGCGGTGCGGCTGAACAGCAAAAGCCTGTGGGCGGATAAGCCGCAGCGGGCCTTTACGCTGACATTGGCACGCGCGATATCGGATATTTCCGGCGCGACGGTGATTGCCGAGCCATGGCCGCTGGCCGAGCCGCCGCGTAAAAAGCTTGAGGTGCGGGTCGAAAAGGCCTTGGCGCAGGCCAATGGCACCTATCGGCTTTCGGGGCGCTATTTCGTGGCCGACGATGCCTCGGGCGGGTCCAATCAGGCGCGCAGCTTTGATATTTCGGTGCCCATTGCTTCGGACAAACCCGGCGAGATTGCACGCGCCCAATCCCAGGCGATTGCGCAACTGGCGCGCCAGATTGCAACGCTTGGCGGTCCGGGCCGCGCCATCCGCACGGCCACCCCGCGGGTCAGCTCGATCTTCTCCGAGCCGCTGCCGGGGTTCGAGGGCCTATAAGATTGGGCCGCGCCCCCATCGGGGGCGGCCCGCGCGGCCTGCTGCTGCCTGCCGATTGGCCGATCTGGGCTAAGCTGCGCCAGTCCGGGCTGTTGGTCTGGCCCAGCTTGGATGTCAGAACCGGTTAAAAGTGCCAAATTCGCCAGCGGCAAAGACCAAGGGAAAATCACCCGGTCCGCCCACCGTTACGCGCAAGACCCGCCCGATGACGACCGAATGATCGCCCGCATCATGGGCGGCATAGGCCTGACAGTCAAAGCGCGCGGCCATTCCCGGGATGACCGGGATGCCTTCGGGGGTGATTTCATGGTCAAGCCCATCAAAGCCCGGACCGTTGCGGGTAAAGCGACCGGAAATCGCCAGTTGCTCGGCGCCCAGCACGTGGATGGACCAGGATTTGGCATAGGCAAAAAGATCATGGCGGCGTGAGGCACGGGCAGGGCACCACATCACCAAGGGCGGCTCTAGCGAGACGCTGGCAAAGCTGTTGGCGGTCAGCCCTTCTGGCCCATGCGCTCCGGCGGTGGTGACGACGGTGACGCCAGTCGCGAAACGCCCAAGCGCATCCCGCAAAATGCGGGCTTCGACCGTCGAGGGGTGAAAGGTGATCGCATCCGCAAGGCGGTCGAGGGCACTATGGGGCAGCCGTGACATCTATTAACCTTCCCGCTCAGGAATTGCGCCGCATGGCCGCAATAGTCCAAAAGCCTGTCATTGAGCAAGCCGGGCCATAATTTGTCCGTGCAGGCCCGATGGCGCAATAACCAGCCCGTCGGTCTTGGCGCCGACCGAGTTGAAGCGCAAGGGACGTCCTTTGCAATCGCTGACCACGCAGCCCGCGCGTTCGGCAATCAGGCTGCCCGCGGCAATGTCCCACTCCCATGCGGCGCGCAATGAGATTGCGGCATTGAAGCGCCCCTCGGCGGCCAGACACAGCCGCCATGCCAGTGACGAGCGGAACTCGCGGCGAAAGGGGGGCAACAAGCCGTCACGCCAAAGCACGGGGTTCAAGGCCGGTTTGCTGGCCAGCACCGTGGCGCTTTCGATCGGGGCATCCTGTGGCATGATCGGCTGATTGTTGCGGGTCACCGGGCCGTCGATGCTGGCGCTGTAGCAGGTCTGGCGCGCCGGCAAAAAGACCACGCCCGCAATAATTCGATCACCTTCGGCGATGGCCAGAGAATGCGAAAACCCGTCTTGTCCATCCAGAAAGGCGCGTGTGCCATCGATGGGATCGACGATAAAACAACGCCTTGCATCATGGCGCGAGGGGTCATCCGTGCTTTCTTCGGACAGCCAGCCATATTCAGGGCGGGCCTTGCGCAGGGCATCCTCGAGATAATTGTTCACGGCCAGATCAGCCTCGCTGACCGGGCCTTGATTGTCGCCTTTATCCCAAAAAACGGGCTCGTTGCGCCAGTATTTCAGCGCAATTTCGCCCGCATGCTGGGCCGCTTGAATAAGGATCTGAAGGTCAGTCTCCGGCAACGGTCATCCCTTCGATCAACAGGCTGGGCACGGTGATCTGACGCCAGATCGGCAGGTCATTGGCCGGGGTCATCCGCATCAGCATGTCGCGCAGGTTGCCGGCGATGGTGCATTCATTGACCGGATAGGCAATCTGGCCGTTCTCGACCCAAAAGCCCGCTGCGCCGCGCGAATAATCGCCCGTCGTATCATTGACCGAGGCGCCCAGCATGGAGGTCACGACCAGCCCACGGCCCATTTGCGCAATCAACTCTTCGGGGGTTGCCTGGCCGGGGCTAAGGCGAATGTTGCTAAGCCCGGGCGAGGGCGGCGAGGAAATCCCGCGCGAGGCATTGGCCGTCGATTGCATGCCAAGCTTGCGCGCGCTGGACAGATCCAGCGTCCATCCCGTCAGCACACCTTTGTCGATGATGCGCCGTGGCGCGGTCGCCAGACCCTCGCCGTCGAAATAACGCGAGGCGGGCATGCGCAGCAGATGGGGCTCTTCATCCAGATCAAGGGCTTCGGGCAGAACTTGTTCACCCAGATTATTGCGCAGCCAGCTGGCCCCGCGCGCAATTGCAGCGCCATTCACCGCCGATAACAGATGGCCAATCAAGCCGCCGGAAATGCGCTGATCATAAAGGATCGGGAAGGCACCGGTGGGGGGCTTGCGCGCGCCAAAGCGCTCGACCGTGCGGGTGGCGGCCAGGGCGCCGATTTCTTCGGGTTCAGGCATGTCGCTGCGATGAACGCGCCCTTCGCCCGCCCAGTCGCGCTCCATCTTCAGGCCTTCACCAGCGATGGCGACGGTTGACAGCGAATGGCCGCTGCGGGCGTTGCCCGCCGAAAAGCCATTGCTGGACTGCATCCAGGTTTCGCGGCGCGAATGCGAGGCGCTGGAGGATTCAATCTGGCTGATACCTTTGACCGCAAGGGCTGCCGCCTCGGCACGCAGGGCCAGATCACGCAGCTCCTCGGGTAGCGGGGCCTGGCTTTCGTCGCACAAATCAAGCCCGGCACTGTCGGTTAACCTGCTTAGCTGATCGGGATCGGCAAGCCCAAGCGTGTCATCGACCGGGGCCTCGCGTGCCATGGCCACGGCGCGAGCTGCCAGTTCTTCGATCGTGCGATCCGAGTGATCCGAGGCCGAGACACAGGCCTGGCGGCCGCCAATCAGCACCCGCAAGCCGATTTCGACGCCATCTGCGCGTTCGGCATGCTCAAGCCGACCCGCCCGGACATCCACCGAAACTGCGCTGCCTAATACCGCAACGGCATCAGCTTCGGTTGCTCCGGCGCGACGGGCTTGGGCAAGAAGCTTTCCCGTCAATTCGCGCAATGTCTCAGATCCGGCCATGACCACCTCATATGAAAAGGGCCGGGACTAGGCCCGGCCCCCTATTGTCTGAAGACAGTCTTACTTCACCTGTTGGCCATTCGCAAAGACCGAGCCGTCTTCTTTGAATTCGACATCGGTGGTCAGCACATCGGTGCCTTCGCCAGGGCGTGCGAACATTGCCAGCATCATGCGAACGCCAGCCATCTGGTCCTCGGGGATCAGACCCATTTTGCCCAGCTTGTCGATCAGGCCATTCACGCCTTCGTAACGGGCATTAATCGTCCCGACCGGGGCTTCGATGCCGCCAGATTCCGAAGGTTTCAGCGAACCATGTGCCGTGATTTTGGCGCCGACTGCCGACACGGCAAGCTGGTTGATGGTGATCTCAACCGGCTCAACCGGGCTGGGCGGGGCGACGTAATCTTCGGTCATATCCTCGGTGACTTCGCCGGTTTCGCCGTCGGCGATGGCTTCATCCTCGATCGTGGTCTCGGACCCGCCATCCATGACTTTGGGGTCGAACATATCCTGAATGACCTTCAGCGTGCCGGTCAGGTCGACATCGATGCTGGCCGGATCGCGCGGCAATTGTTTGCCAGCATCGAACAGATCCCAGATCTCATCGCCAAAGGTGACGCCGTTGATCGAATAGGCAACTTTGAACGGGGCAGGGGTATCGGATTTCGACACCGGGAACTGCAGATCAAAGCTTGACGAATCAATGCCATAGTTGATCGGGAAGGGCAGGTCGCTGGAGGTGATGCTGGTCTGAGTCTTATCAGAATTCACCTGATAGCCCAGCCCGTCCTTGGACATGTTCACCGCGAAGTCAAAGCCTGCGATGCTGCCCTTGCCGGTTGCATTCTGGGCGGGCGTGCCCTCTTCTGCGGATTCAGGCTTGGCGAAATCAAAGGCGAATTCGGTCTGGCCAACCTTCATCGTCGCATCAAGAGCAAAGCCTTTGTTCAGCGCTGCTGCCATGTTGCTTTGCATTTCGGCCGCTGCCGCAACGCCCAGAACATTTCCGCCCATCTCAAGGTTCGACATCGAGGCGGTCAAGTTGACCTTGCCCTCGTTCTCATCCGTGACATTCATGGTCAGCTCGGCTTTTTCCGAGACCATCGACGAGGTGTATTTGGCATCCGAACCCGCGACGGTATGCATCTTGCCCGACGAATTGGTCGCGGTGAACTTCACGCCGATATCGGGAGTTTTATCGCCCGTTTTCACTTCGTCCAGCGTCACGACAAGCTGCGGCATGACCATGTCATGGGTCATGTCGCCGACCGCGCCCGAGGTCACGGTTTCATTGCCCGGCATCGACATCGTCAGCTTGCCCGAGAACGGCTCTTCGGTGTCGACATTCGTGCCCGAGAAGGTCAGCGGAATGGTTTCGGCATAAACCGTGCGGACCTTGCCATCACCGGTGGCTTGCAAGGTGATCTGCGGGATCGTGAATTCAACCTTGTCGCCCTCGACGGCGGTGGAGAATTTGATGTCCTTGACTGTCAGTGTCTCGCCGGCAAGATCATGGCTGCCTTCGGTGACGGTGTAACCGGTTGATTTGTAGTAGTCCAACCAAGTCTGCCAGACCTCTTCTGGAGTAACATCAGCAAACGCGGGCATGGCGAAAGCCATCAAGGCCAAAGCGGAACTTGTCAGTCTCAAAGACATGATCATACCTTTCAAAGTCGGCGGGCACATTTTTACTTGCCCGGTTTCTGCCATATCGATTGCAGGCATCCAAGGAGCGAATGAGTGATAATATGCAAATACTCGGATGGATTGGCCGTTTTAACGATAGAGCGCACGCATAAAGCGAACTCTCTGACCGAAGAAATGTTGCAGCAGTTGTACGCTAATTTCGTTAAAATTGCGAACATTCCGGAATTACGCGCAGTGATTGTGACGGGCGCAGGCAAGGTTTTTTCTGCCGGTGCTGATTTGGACGAAGTCAAAGCCGGGCTTGCTGTGTCACCGTGGTGGGAGAAGCTGTCCGCCCAGGTCGCGGCCATGCCCTGTTTGACCATCGCCGCGCTGAACGGCACGCTGGCGGGGGGCGCATTTGGCATGGCCTTGGCCTGCGATCTGCGGATTGCCGTGCCGGATGCGCGGTTCTTTTATCCGGT
>NZ_DALZMB010000033.1:0-38123 GCF_032007265.1 Paracoccus sp. (in: a-proteobacteria)
GCCGCGCCCGCCGATGCGGCTGCCGCTGAGGAAGATGATGACGACGATGATGATGATGCGGCAGAGGCTGCACCGGCAGCCGGCGCGACCACCAAGGTCGAGCATCACGATTTCGGCCCCTCGGGCATCATGACGCGCGCCAACCGCGAGGATCTGGCACCGCTGACGCTCGGCTCGGGCAAGCCGGTCGCCGAAGCACCCTATGATCTGAAATCGGGCGGTTATTACCGCATGAAGATCGTCTCGGATGGAACGCAGGAACTGGCGCTGTCGGGTGGCGATTTCTTCCGCTCGGTCTGGATCAACGAGGTTGTCATCAATGATATCGAGATCCGCCCCATGGGTGTGCACTCGATCGAATTCGATGATGCAGGCGAGGCCGAGATCAGCTTCATCGCCATCGTTCCGGGCAGCTATAGCCTGTCGATCCCCGGTTCTTCGGGCGATTCCCAAAAGGCTGTCTTTAACATTCGCTAACGGCTTGCCAGCGATGCTGAGCGCCGCCATGATCGAAAATGGCCAAGAAATTCAGGGGGCGCGGTTCGAGCCGCGCCCTTCATCGACCCAAATTCTGGTTTCGCAAGCATGACTGACCCCGACGCGCTATCCATTGATCAAGTCAGCCATAGCTTCGGAAAGGTTAGGGCGCTTAAGGACGTATCCTTGACGGTGCCCCGCGGCAGTTTCACTGCGCTTTTGGGGGTGAATGGGGCAGGAAAAACCACGCTCTTTTCGTTGATTACCCGCCTTTACACCAACAGTTCGGGCAAGATCGCGGTTGCCGGTCATGATGTGCGACGCCAGCCCGCCCAAGCCTTGGCCCGGTTGGGCGTCGTCTTTCAGTCCCGTGCCATGGATACGGATCTGACAGTGCGTCAAAATCTGGAATATCACGCCAGCCTTCATGGAATTTCGCGCAGGGCCGCCGCGCCCCGGATCAGCCATGTGCTGGCGCTGGTCGATCTGCAAGATCGGCGTGATGCGCGTGTCTCGGCTTTGTCGGGGGGCCAAAGCAGGCGCGCCGAAATCGCCCGCGCATTGATCCACAGCCCCGAGCTGTTGTTGCTGGATGAGGCAACGGTGGGATTGGATGTAAAATCGCGCGCCGAGGTGCTGGCGCTGACCCGCCGACTGATTGCCGAAGAAAATGTCTCGGCGCTTTGGGCGACCCATATCATGGATGAGATCGAGCCGACGGATGGGCTGGTCATCTTGCACAAAGGCGAGGTGCTGATGCGCGGCATTGCCTCTGACATCGCCAAGGACCGCCATGATCTGACCCATGCTTTTCTTCAACTGACGGGGCAGGCGGCATGAGCATTCGCAGCTTTCCCCCAAGCAGTTGGCTGACGGCCTTTCTAGGCATTGCCCGGCGCGAAACGCTGCGCTTTGTCAATCAAAGGGGGCGCTTTCTGGCGGCTTTGGTGCGGCCGTTGGTTTGGCTGTTCATCTTTGCCGCAGGCTTTCGTGCCGTCTTGGGGCTGTCGATCACCCCGCCATATCAGACCTATGTCCTTTACGAGGTCTATGTCACGCCCGGCCTATGCGGCATGATCCAGCTGTTCAACGGCATGCAATCATCGCTGTCGATGGTCTATGACCGCGAGACCGGCGCCATGCGCAACCTGCTGGTCAGCCCCTATCCGCGATGGTTCTTGCTGGGCTCGAAACTGGTGGCCGGGGTGTTCGTGTCGATCCTTCAGGTCTATGCCTTTTTGGGGATCGCCTGGATCTGGGGCATTCATGCGCCGCTGATCGGCTATCTGACCGTGCTGCCCGCACTTTTCCTGTCAGGACTTATGCTGGGGGCGATGGGGCTGTTTCTGTCCTCGGGGATCAGGCAGCTGGAAAACTTTGCCGGGGTGATGAATTTTGTCATCTTCCCGATGTTCTTTGCATCGACCGCCCTCTATCCCTTGTGGCGAATGCGCGAAAGTTCGGTGCTGCTCTACAACATTTGCGCATTTAACCCATTCAGCCATGCGGTGGAGCTGATCCGCTTTGCCCTTTACGGACAGGTGAATTTGCTGTCCCTTTCGGTTGTGCTTGGCTGCCTTGCGGTGTTCTTTTTGGGCGCTGTCTGGATGTATGACCCGTCAAAGGGGCTGTGGGCGCGGCGAAAGGGGGGAGTATGAAGCGGATTTTTCTGATCTGGGCGGCTGGGGCAATGGCTTTGGGTCTGGGCAGTTCGATGGCCTTGGCCGAGGGCGGGACAGATCCCGACTGGCCCTGTATTCAACGCAAGCAGCCGCATCTGTCCTTGGGCCAGGTTTGGACCGGCCCGGTGCCAGATGATGCCGTGACCGCCTTGGCCACGGATCCCACGACCCTTGCGCTGGCCCAACGCCTTGAGCAACGCCGCCTGAGCCTAGAGGATGCCGAGGCCGAGATCGCGGAATTTGCCAAGACCGCCAATAACCAACAGCTGACCGCGCTGATGGTCGCGGTGACCCATGGGTTGGACAATCGCCGCAGCGCCCTGATGGAGGGGATCTCGCGCTATGGTCACAGACAGGTCGATGTAGCGGCCAGAATCGATGCGCGCCGCAACAAGATGGACGAAATGGAAAAGGCCGATAAGCCTGATTTCGACGCGATTTCTGCCGAGGAAGAGGCCTTGGATTGGGATACGCGCATCTTCACCGAGGGCCAGCAATCGCTTGGCTATGTCTGTGAAACGCCCGTGATCCTTGAACAGCGCGCCTTTGCATTGGGTCGTGCCATTGCAGCGCATCTGACGCCCTAGCTTTCGCCGTTTATCGTTCGCAATTATCGAACGCCGCAATTCATTTGCGGCGACTAAACCCGCGCCCTCTTGCGTCTTAGATTGCTCCTATACGAATTCCACAAGTTCTCAAGGAACAGTCAAATGACCAAGGTTCTGGTTCTTTACTATTCGGCTTATGGCCATATCGAACAGATGGCAGAGGCAATTGCCGAAGGCGCACGTGAAACCGGCGCAACCGTTGACATCAAGCGCGTCCCCGAGCTGGTTCCCGAAGAGGTCGCCCGCAATTCCTATTACAAGATGGATCAGAAGGCACCGGTTGCAACCGTGGCTGATCTGGAAAACTACGATGCGATCATCATCGGCACCGGCACCCGTTTCGGGCGCATGAGCGGCCAGATGTCGAACTTCCTGGATCAGGCGGGTGGCCTTTGGGCACGCGGCGCATTGAACGGCAAAGTCGGCGCAGCCTTTACCTCGACCGCGACCCAGCATGGCGGTCAAGAAACCACGCTGTTCGCGATCATCACGAACATGCTGCATTTCGGCATGACCATCGTTGGTCTGGATTATGGTTTCCAAGCGCAGATGGACAACAGCAAGATTGTTGGCGGCGCACCTTATGGCGCAACCACGATCGCTAATGGCGATGGCTCGCGTCAGCCTGCACAAGAAGAGCTGGACGGTGCCCGCTATCTGGGTCGCCGCGTGGCCAATACGGCAGCAAAACTGTTCGACTGATCTCCGTTCGGTCAACAACCCTGAAGGCGTCAGAGCAATCTGGCGCCTTTTTCAGTCATGGCTCTGGCTATTGCGCGGTCACAGCGCCACAGTTGGCGGGTGAAACCATCCAAAGGTGAGCGCCCTGTCCCGGACCTCTCGAAAAATTCCCGCTATCATTCTGGCTGGGGGCCGCGCCACCCGCATGGGCGGGGGCAACAAGGCCTTGCGGATGCTGGGCGGCGAAACGCTTTTAAGCCGCGTGATCGCCCGTTTGCGCGATCAATGTGACCCCATTGCAATCAACGCCAATTCGGACCCGGAAGCGTTTTCGGACTATGGGCTGCCCGTTTTGCCCGACACGGTCTCGGGCTTTCCCGGCCCCTTGGCGGGGGTGCTGACGGGGATGGAATGGGCGGCCTCCCTTGGTGCCAGCTCGGTTGTCAGCGTCTCGGTTGATACGCCGTTTTTGCCGCTGGATCTGGTTCACCGCCTGCGCGAGGCCGCCGGACGTCATGGCATTGCGCTATCGGCAAGCACCGACCTTGAAACCGGCCGGATGCAGGATCATCCGACCTGTGCGCTTTGGCCCGTCGCGCTAAAGGACGATCTGGCCGCGGCGCTGGAAAGCGGCCTTTTGCGTCCGGGGATGTTTGCCGCGGCCTATGATCCGGGGCGTGCAATCTTTGACAGCAACCCCTTTGATCCTTTTACCAACGTCAACACCCCGCGCGATCTGCAACAGGCAGAGGCCTTGACCCAGATCCCAGCAGGCAGTCTGCGCGGCTTTTAAGCGCCATAGCGCTTAAGCCCGCGTCGCAAGGCAAAGGCCACCAGCTGCGAGAAAAGCACGGTCATCAGCGACAGCACCAAAAGCGCGGCAAAGACCTGATCGGTTTTCATCCGGCCGTTGGCGTGGATCATCAGCGCACCAAGCCCCTTGGCGCCGCCCACCCATTCGCCGATCACCGCGCCAATCGGCGCATAGACCGCAGCCAGTCGCAACCCGGTCGCCAGTTGCGGCAGCGCCGCCGGAATACGCAGGTGCCACATGCGGCGCTGGGGCGAGGCACCCATGACTTGCGCCAGATCCAACGCCGCAGCAGGGGTGCGCATCAGCCCATCCAGAAATGCACTTGCGACCGGGAAAAAGACGATCAGCACGGTCATCGCGATCTTGGGCGACATGCCATAGCCCAGCCACAAGGTCAGGATCGGGGCCAGCGCAAAGACGGGTATGGTCTGGCTGAAGGTCAACAGCGGATGCACCACTTTGCTGACGCGCGGCGAAGAGGCCATGACCACGGCCAGCGTCGCCCCCAATCCCGCGCCAATCAAAAAGCCCAACACGACCTCGGCAGCGGTATAGCCAGCCGAGACTGCGATCTCGGCGCGATTAAGCCAAAGAGCCTGCGCCACAGCCACGGGCGAGGGCAGCAGAAAATGGGGCAGCCCTGCCAGCCAGATCAAGCTTTGCCACAGTGCCAGCGCAACCAAAATGACGGGAAGAACGGTTCTCATTGCAGCATCCGGCGCAAAAGCGCTGCCTCGGCCTTCATGACCTCGGGCGCGTCAAAGGGGCGGGCGGTGCCGGGGGGCCGGGGGCCGGGTGTCGGCTGATCCTCGATCCCGGTTTCGGTCAGCAGCACAATGCGATCGCCCAAACGCGCCGCCTCGGCGGGGTCATGGGTGACCAAAAGCGTGCTGCGCCCTTCCAGCAACCGTGCCGACAAATCCTGCATGCCTGCCCGGGTGCGGGCGTCCAGCGCCGAGAATGGCTCGTCCAGCAAAACAAGCGGTCGCTCTTCGTAAAGCGTTCTGGCCAGCGCGACCCGCTGGCGTTGGCCGCCCGACAGGCGGTCAGGCAGGTTGGTGGCGCGATCTGACAGGCCGACGGCCTGGATCAAGGACTGGGCGCGGGCGCGGTCGGGGCTTTGACCCCGCAGCCGCGCGCCCAGCATGACGTTATCGGTGACATCAAGCCAGCCGATCAGACCGGGATCTTGTGCCATCAAGGCAACCGGCTGATCGCGCAAGACCTGTCCGTCAAAGCGCACCCCGGTTTCCAACCCGGCAATCAGCCGCAAAACCGTCGATTTCCCGACACCGGACGGACCCAGCAGGCAGGTCCATTGTCCGGCGGCAAGCTGCAGATCGATCGGGCCGAACAGGGGGGCATCGCCGACCCAGGCCTGCCCCCGGATCCGGGCAACGATCTGAGCATCATCCGTGCCCGCCGGCTGACGGGGGGGCTGACCGGATCTTGGGTCTGAAACCGGGGTGGCTTGGCTCACTGGCCCAACCCCCAAAACCCGACCTCAAGCCGGGTTGCGGTGGCAAAGCGGTTTGACAGCTCGGCCCAACGCGGGGTGCGCGCGGCATCATCGCCAAGGCGGCGGCCAACGGCCAGATCCAACAGCGCGCCGACATCACGGCAGGCCTGCTGATAGTCTTCGCCCGCATAGGTGTCGATCCAGGCGCGATAGGGCGTATCGGGGGCGGCGCAGGCTGCCAAACGCAATCCGATTTCGCCGTATCCCAGAACGCAAGGCGCCAAAGCTGCAAGCATATCCAGAAAATCCCCCGAGAGGCCGCTATCCAGAACATAGCGCGTATAGGCCAGATTGGGGATGGCTTCCTGCGTGGTCTCCAGCTCGGCACGAGAGATGCCCGCCGCCTCGCAGATGCCGATATGCAGCGGCATTTCCCCATCCAGCAGCGTGTGCACCGTCGACGAACAGGCGCGCATTTCCGCCAAAGTGCCGGCCTTGACCACCGCCAGCGCCCAAGCCCGCGCGAAATGGATCAGAAAGACGTAATCCTGCTTAAGATAGTTCAGGAAACCTGCCTGCGATTGGGTGCCATCCGCCAGTCCGTTGACGAAGGGATGATGGGTGTAATCGTGCCAATCTTGGGCGCAATCTGCCCGCCATGCTTCAAAACAGCTGCCATAGCTCATTGTGCGCTTCCTTCGTCACCGACGTCGATTGCCAGATCCGAGACCGGGCGCAGGCTGTCGATCAGATTGGCCTTCAGCAAAAATTCCTCGAACCGGGCATAGCGTCCTTGGTCCAATGCGGCTGGGCTTTGGGAAAAGCGCGGGACCGTATCAATCCAAGCCTGCGAGTTCAGCTCATCCTTCAGATCAGGCGCTGTTGCCGAAAAGACCTGCCAGCTTTCCTCGGGGTGGTTGACGATATACTGCGCCCCACGCTCGACCGCGGACAGGAAGCGGGCCGTCACATTGCGGTCCAGCTTGGCCGGGTTGGCGACAAAGATCAGCTCATCATAGGTCGGAACGCCCTGTTCTTCGACGAAAAGGCAGCGACCCTCGCCCCCTTCGATCTTCATCTGGGTCAGTTCAAAGTTCCGATAGCCGCCGATCGTGGCATCGACCTGACCCGTCATCAAGGCGGGGGTGAGTGACCAGTTGACGTTGATCATCTCGATATCGTTCATCGTCAGCCCGGCATGGGTCACGATGGCATTGACCAGCGCGGATTCCACGCCCGACACCGAATAGCCGATCTTTTTGCCCTTCAGATCCGCTGCGGTCTGGATCGGTCCATCTGCCTTGACCATCAGGCAATTCAGCGGCGTGGCAACCAAGGTGCCGACGCGCACCAGCGGCAGCCCCTCGTGGACCTGCAAATGCAGCTGGGGCTGATAGCTGACGGCCAGATCAGCCTTTCCCGCCGCGACCATTTTGGGCGGATCGGCGGGATCGGCGGGGGCGATGACTTCGACCTCCAGGCCCGCGTCTTTGAAAAACCCTTTTTCCTGCGCCACGATGATCGGGCCGTGATCTGGGTTCACAAACCAGTCCAGCATCAAGGTCAGCTTGTCCTCGGCCAAAGCGGGTTGAGCGATCAGCGCGACAAATCCAGCTGCTATCATGCGTTTCATTCGGTCTCTCCTTGAAGGGCCATAAGGGCGATTTCGCCGGTCCAACGGGTGGCCAATTGGTGGGCCGCGCGCCATGCCCGCAAGCCCGAACGGCAAGCAAGAACGGCACGCGCGCCCGGATCGGGCAGAGGGCCTTGCAGCCCGTATTCGGGCATGCGCAGGGCATCGGGGGTGGCTTTTTGCGGGGCCTCATCGGCGCCGCGCAGGTCGATGATCAGGTCGCTTTGGCGCAATTGCTCAGGGGCGACAAAATGCGGGCCGGGCGTTTCCGGCGCGCGGTCAAAGCGAAACTGAGAGAATTGCATGGCGCTGTTCATGCGGATCAGCTGCCCCAAGGGCGAGGGGGTAAGGCCCAAAAGCACACCAAGCGCCATCCGCGCCTGAAGGCAGCCCAACATCCCGACCACCGGGCCCAGCACACCCGCGCTGGCACAGGTTGCGCCATTATCCGACGGCGCGGGAAATACCGCGCGCAACGAGGGGGCACCCTCGCAATAGCCGCCGACGTAACCTTCAAGGCCCAAAGCCGATGCCGAGATCAACGCCTTGTTCGCGGCCAGAGATTCATCGGACAGGATATAGCTGACCGCGTAGCTGTCGGCGCAATCCATCACCAGATGGGCACTTGCGACCAAGGCTGGCGCATTGGCAGGGGTCAGCCATTCCAGAACGGGCGTGATGGTCACGTCGGGATTGAGGCCCGCCAGCGATTGCGCGGCAACATTGGCCTTATGCGCGCCCAGATCAGACATGCGGTAAAGCGGCTGACGGTGCAGATTGCTTTCCTCGATCCGGTCGGGATCGACCAAGGTGATGCGCCCGACCCCAGCGCCCACCAGATATTGCAGCGCCGGCACGCCCAAAGCGCCAGCCCCAACGATCAGGATATGGGCATCGCGCAGCGCGGTCTGGCCGGTTGCGCCAACTTGGGGCAGAATCATCTGGCGGGCATAGCGGCTCATGCGGTGGCCCGCAGCCATTGTGCCAGACGGCCCTCGGGGTCGGGGTTAAGCGTGATGTCTGTCACGGCAGAAACCGTATCGCCCCCGGCAGCAAAGGCCAGCGCGGCGCGTTCAGGCGTCATGCCACCAATCGCGATCAGGGGAATGTCACCGATCAGACGCTTCCATTCGCTGACGCGCTCAAGTCCCTGCTCGTGCCATTTCATCTGCTTGAGAATGGTGGGCCAAACCGGGCCAAGGGCGATGTAATCGGGGGCAAGCGCAAGCGCGCGGTCCAGTTCGGCGTGGTCATGGGTCGAGATCCCGATGCGGATGCCCGCGCGGCGGATGGCGGCAATGTCGGCGCTGTCCAGATCCTCTTGGCCAAGGTGGATATAGTCGCAGCCCAGATCAATCGCCTGTTGCCAGTAATCGTTGATAACCAGCTGCGCGCCATGCGTGGCGCACAGGTCGCGGCCCTTGGCCAGCTGGGCGGTCAGCTTATCGCCACTGGCATCCTTGATGCGCAGCTGCACCAGCTTGACCCCTAGCGGCAAAGCGCGGTTGAGCCAGTCGACATGATCGAAGATCGGATAGAAGCGGGGCAGGGTCATGCCAGCAGGGCCTTTCCAAATAGGGGGGTCGAGGGCGCGGCCATATCGCGCGCCTCGATCGGATCGGCCAAGCGCGCAAGGCGGCCTGCCTCGATTGCCAGGGCCATGCCGCGCGCCATGGCGACCGGATCGCCGGCCTTGGCGACGGCGGTGTTGAGCAAGACCGCGTCATAGCCCAGCTCCATCGCCTGGGCCGCATGGCTGGGCAGGCCGATGCCCGCGTCAACGACCAATGGGACATCGGGGAAATGGGCGCGCAGGCTGCGCAACCCATAGGGGTTGTTCAAACCCCGGCCCGACCCGATCGGCGCGCCCCAGGGCATCAGAACCTGACATCCCGCGTCCAACAGCCGCTCGCAGATCGAGAGGTCTTCGGTGCAATAGGGAAATACCTGAAAGCCATCCTCGGACAGGATGCGGGCCGCCTCGATCAGGGCCACGACATCGGGTTGCAGCGTGTCGTGATCGCCAATGACCTCTAGCTTGATCCAGGGCGTGTCAAAGAACTCGCGCGCCATATGGGCGGTGGTGACAGCCTCTTTGACGCCATGGCACCCCGCAGTATTGGGCAAGATCGCCACGCCAAGATCGCGGATCAGGCTGTGAAATGCCTGACCCTCGCCGCCCTCGCGACGCAATGAGACGGTGGCAATGCCCGCCTGCGAGGCGCGGAAGGCCTCGGCCAGGATCGCGGGCGAGGGGTATTGCGCGGTTCCCAACATCAGCGGGCTGGCAATTTCGGTTCCGTAAAAGGCTGGCATCTTAGCCCCCCTGCATCGAGGACAGGGCTTCGAGCCGGTCACCATCGGCCAGATTGGTCACAGCGCGCAGCCCGACCGGCAGAAACTCTCCGTTCAGCGCGGTTGCAACGCGGGCATCGCCAAGGCCGATTTCGGCCAGCACATCGGCGACGCTCGGGCCGGTTACGGCCTGCTTTTCACCGTTAAGGATTATGTTCATCCATCAACTCCGGGATTTGGCCTGTTTCAAGGTGATCGGCCGCCATACGGGCCACGGCGGGGGCCAGAAGATAGCCGTGACGATAGAGGCCGTTGGCATAAAGCGTCGCGCCGCGTCGGCGCAGGCGAGGCAGGTTGTCGGGGAATGCCGGGCGCGCATCGGCCCCCAGCTCTAGGATCTCGGCCTCGGCAAAGGCGGGATGCAGCGCATAGGCTGCCGAAAGCATCTCGATTGCCGCGCGCGCGGTGACACGTGTCTTGGCACCGGTTTCCAGCATGGTCGCGCCAAGCATATAGACGCCGTCCCCGCGCGGAACGATGTAAAGCGGAATGCGGGGATGCAGTAAGCGGATGGTCCGCGTCAGCGTGACCTCGGGGCAGCGCACCACCAGCATCTCTCCGCGGACGCCGCGCAGATCGGGCAAAGCGTCGCGTGCCGCCAGACCGCGCGCATCAACGGTCAGCCCGCGCTGGGCGGGTGGGCTGGTCTCGATGGTGATACCCCGCGCCGCCAGACCATCGCGCAGCGCGCCAAGGGCCTGTCGGGGTGTCAGATGCCCTTCGCTTGCGTAAAACAGCCCGCGCCGGACGCGCCCGGTCAGTTCGGGTTCAAGCGCGGCAATGTCGTCTGCGGAGACGCTGGCATGTTCGCGGGTGCGGCGAGCAAAGCGGTCCAACTCGGCATGATCGCGCGACAATGCCATGACCAGCGTGCCGCTGGGATGGATAATCGCGCCATGTTTGGCCCACCAATCGCCCGCATCAAGGCCAAGGCGCACCACGGTCGGATCGGCGCTTTCCTCTTCGCAATAGGGGGCCAGCATGCCGCCCGCCCACCAGCTGCAACCATGGGGGCCCGGCGCGCCATTGGGGTCGATGACCCGCACGGCAATATTGCGCGCAGTCAGCTCGGTCGCGATCGACAGGCCCAGAACGCCTGCACCAAGGATTGTGATCTGGCTCATTCGGCGGCCTTGATCTGGCAGTCTGGGGTGGGCCAAAGCGCATGGAAGTGGTGAACCGGACCATGGCCCAAGCCGATGTCCAGCTGATCGGCCGCGCGAATGGCGCCTTGCAACCAGCCATGTGCCCGATCGACCGCCTGTGGCAGGCTCAGGCCCTGCGCCAGCCCTGCCGCAATCGCCGAGGACAGCGTGCAGCCCGTGCCATGGGTGTTCTTGGTGTATTGCCGCGGCGCCGAAAAGGTCTGAGCCTGTGGGCCAACCAGCAGATCGGTGCAGATCTCTGACGTAGCATGGCCGCCCTTCATCAAGACATGCGCAACGCCCTTGGCGCGCAGCGCTTGTCCCTGCTGGCGCATCTCATCCTCGCTCCGGGCCGGGGGCAGGGACAATAAGGCGGCTGCCTCGGGCAGGTTCGGGGTCAGCAGGCTTGCCAGCGGAAACAGCCCCGTCACCATGGCGGAAATTGCGGCATCGGGCAAAAGCGCATCGCCGGATTTCGCAATCATCACGGGGTCCAGAACCACGGGTACCGGACGGCGCGCAAGGTGGTGGCGCAGGCGTTCGGCCACGGCTTCGATCACATCGGCACCGCCAACCATGCCGATCTTGACGGCATTGATCGCAAGATCGTCAAAAACCGCGTCGATCTGGGCCGCGACCATATCTGCAGAAATCGCCTCGATCCCGGTCACGGCACGGGTGTTTTGTGCGGTGATCGCGGTAATGACCGAGGCACCATAGACGCCAAGCGCCGAAAACGTCTTGAGATCCGCCTGAATGCCCGCGCCGCCCCCGCTGTCCGAGCCGGCAATGGTCAAAGCAATGGCCTGCGCCATATCCCGCCTTTCTTGTCCGACATTCCAGCAAGGGGGGGATTTGTGCGCGTGAATACAGGCCTGGACAGCACTGCTTGGCGTCACTCTACCCTTCCCTACGCCGGTATGAGCCGGATCAGGTTCGATGGGTCGGTGCCAAGCACCTCTCAGCCCCGTAAAGGGGCCCCCCAAGTGTATGAGTCTTGACGCAAGCTAGGCCGGGATCAGCCCCTTTGGCAAGGGGGACGTATCACAAGCCCCGCAAGGCTGTTTCAAGCCGGGCGGTAGTAATCGCGAAACCATGCGACATAGGCCGCGATCCCATCGGCAACCGAGGTTTGCGGCCGATAGCCCGTCAGGCGTTGCAAAAGCGTGGTATCCGCCCAGGTTGCAGGCACATCACCCGGCTGCATGGGCAGCAATTGCTTGCTGGCCTGGCGCCCGGTTGCGGCCTCGATCGCGGCGATGAATTCCAGCAGGGGAATAGGGGCGCCATTGCCGATATTGACGACCCGCCAGGGTGCAACCGGGGAAAGGCTATCCTCGGGGCCAGTGGGCGCACCCTTTACCGGAGGGCGGTCCATCAACAGACGAATCCCGCGCACGATATCGCCGACATAGGTGAAATCGCGGCTCATATCGCCGTGGTTAAAGACCTTGATCGGCTGGCCTGCGGTAATGGCGCTGGTGAACAGATAGGGCGCCATATCCGGGCGGCCCCAGGGGCCGTAAACCGTGAAAAAGCGAAACATCGTCACGGGAATGCCAAACAGATGGGCATGGGAATGCGCCATCGCCTCGGCCGCTTTTTTGCTGGCGGCATAAAAGGACATTTGACTGTCGGCTTTGTCGATCTCGCGATAGGGCATCAGGGTATTGGCGCCGTAGACGGACGAGGTCGAGGCCATCAGCACATGCGCGGGCGGATGGGCGCGGGCGGCCTCTAACAGCTCGAAGCTGCCGGCGATATTGGCGTCCAGATAGGCGCGGGGATTGTCGATCGAGTAGCGAACCCCGGCCTGAGCGGCCAGATGCACGACAACATCGGGGCGGTGATCGGCAAACAGCGCGGTCAAAAGGCCGGGCGTTTCGATTTTGCCCTGCACCGCGCTATAGGCAGGATGCGCGCTCAGGCGGGCCTGGCGCGCGATTTTCAAGGCGGGGTCGTAATAGTCATTCAGGCTGTCGACGCCGATAACCTGGGCGCCTTCGTCCAGCAAAAGCTGGCTAAGATGATAGCCGATGAACCCGGCCGCGCCGGTGACAATGACCTTGACCATCAATCGACCCCGAACAAATCCCGCGTATAGACCTTGTCCTTCACATCCATCAGCTCTTCGGTCAGGCGGTTCGCCAGGATCAGGTCGCTTTCGGCTTTGAAGTCATCAAGGTCACGAATGACGCGGCTGTTGAAGAAATGGCTGTCGCTTAGCACGGGTTCATAGACGATCACCTCGATGCCCTTGGCCTTGATCCGCTTCATGATCCCCTGGATCGAGCTGTCGCGGAAATTGTCCGATCCGGCCTTCATCACAAGGCGGTGTACCCCGACGATCCGCGGACGTTTGGCGATGATCTGGTCCGAGATGAAGTCCTTGCGCGTCCGGTTTGATTCGACGATCGCCTGAATCAGGTTTTGCGGCACATTGTCGTAATTGGCCAAAAGCTGCTTGGTATCTTTGGGCAGGCAATAGCCACCATAACCGAACGAGGGGTTGTTGTAGTGATCGCCGATGCGCGGGTCCAATCCGACGCCCTGGATGATCTCGCGGGTATCAAGGCCCCGCGCCATGGCATAGCTGTCCAACTCGTTGAAATAGGCGACGCGCATGGCAAGGTAGGTGTTGGAAAACAGCTTGATCGCCTCGGCCTCGGTCGAGCCGGTGAACAGGACCGGCATATCCTTGCGAATGGCGGCCTCGACCAGCAGTTCGGCAAAGCGATGCGCCTCGGGGCCGTGATCGCCGACGACGATCCGCGATGGGTGCAAATTGTCGTAAAGCGCCTTGCCCTCGCGCAGGAATTCCGGCGAAAACAGGATCTTATCATAACCTGTCTGGCTGCGCAGATCATCGGTACAGCCGACATAGACGGTCGATTTGATCACGATCACCGCGTCGGGGGCATGGATGCGCGCCAGCTCGACCACCTGCGACACGCTGGAAATATCAAAGCGGTGGGTGCGGTCTTCGTAATTGGTGGGCGTGGCGACAATCACGAAATCTGCCCCGCTCAAAGCCTCGGCAGGGTCGGTCGTGGCATGAAGGTCCAGCGTCTTGCTGGCAAGCCAATTTCGGATGTCGGTATCTTCGATCGGGGGTTCACGGCGATTGATCTGTGCGACGCGGGTCGCATTCACGTCCAATGCCATGACATGGTTATGTTGGGCCAGAAGCACCGCCATCGAGGCACCCACATATCCCAAACCTGCAACTGCGATTTTCATGTTCTTCGCTTTCGGTTGGTCGTTCTTGTGGGTTAGCATAATGTTGGCACAACTCAACAGCCGACTTGTCCTGCCGACACTGTGTGTGCAAGAATTGGCCCGAGCGATGTCTTGTCAGATCCTGACCGCACATTACCCTACCACATCACGACGCTTGAGAAGGAATACCGAAATGAGCTGGACGCCTCATGGCAAGCACCTGATCGCAGGTGAATGGGTTGGCGGCGACGCGACCTTCCGGTCCGAGCCCGCACATGGCCCGGCCCATGAATTTTCCGTCGGCACAGTCGATCTGGTCAATCGCGCCTGCGAGGCCGCAGAGGATGCGTTCTGGACCTATGGCTATACCTCGCGCGAACAGCGTGCAGCCTTTCTTGAGGCAATCGCCGATGAGATCGAGGCGCGCGCCGAAGCCATCACCGAGATCGGCACCCAGGAAACCGGCCTGCCCGTGGGCCGCCTTCAGGGCGAGCGTGGTCGCACCACCGGTCAGCTGCGCCTGTTTGCACAGCATATCCGCAAGGGCGATTATCTTGATCGCCGCCATGACGCAGCTTTGCCCGACCGCCAGCCCGCGCCGCGCCCCGAGATCTTGATGATCGAACGCCCGATCGGCCCGGTCGCGGTCTTTGGTGCCTCGAACTTCCCGCTGGCCTTTTCGACGGCAGGTGGCGATACCGCTGCGGCTTTGGCGGCAGGCTGCCCGGTTGTGGTCAAAGGACATTCCGCCCATCCCGGCACTGGCGAAATCGTTGCCGAGGCTGTCTTGGCCGCGATTGAAAAGACCGGCATGCCCAAGGGCGTTTTCTCGTTGATCCAGGGCGGTAAGCGCGATGTCGGCACCTCGCTTGTGCAGCATCCGTTGATCAAGGCCGTTGGCTTTACCGGCTCGCTTGGCGGGGGGCGTGCGCTCTTTGATCTTTGTGCTCAGCGTCCCGAGCCGATCCCCTTCTTCGGCGAGCTGGGCTCGGTCAACCCGATGTTCCTGATGCCCGAAGCCATGAAGAACCGCGCCGAAGAGCTGGGCAAGGGCTGGGCAGGCTCGCTGACCATGGGTGCGGGGCAGTTCTGCACCAATCCGGGCATTTCGGTGGTTCTGGATGGTGCCGATGCCGACCGCTATACCGCCGCAGCCAAAGCGGCGCTGTCCGAGGTTGGCCCCCAGACCATGCTGACCGACGGTATTGCCAAGGCCTATCGCGACGGCAAAGAGCGCTTTGAGACGCGCAATTCCGTCAAGCAGGTCTATACCACCCCGTCAGAGGGTCGCGAAGCCAATCCGAACCTTTATGAGACCACCGCCGAGGCCTATTTGCAGGACCACGCGCTTGGCGAAGAGGTTTTCGGTCCGCTGGGGCTGATTGTCCGCGTCAAATCGGTCGACGAAATGGTCACGCTGGCCAAGGGTTTTGAAGGTCAGCTGACGACGACCATCCACATGGATGACGGTGATCTGGCCGTTGCACAAAAGCTGATGCCCGTCCTCGAGCGCAAATCCGGTCGGGTTCTGGTCAACGGCTTCCCCACCGGGGTCGAGGTTGTCGATGCCATGGTCCATGGCGGCCCTTACCCGGCCTCGACCAACTTTGGTGCAACCAGCGTGGGCACGATGTCGATCCGTCGCTTCCTGCGTCCGGTCAGCTATCAGAACATGCCAAAGGGCTTGCTGCCCGAAGATCTGCGCTGATCCAGATCGGCACAATATTGGGGCAGAGGGGGAAACCTCTCTGCCCTTTTTCATGGCCTATGGGCTTGGTGCCGGGGCCTAGTGCCGGGGTTTGGGCTGGGCTTAACGCCAGCCGGTCGGCGCCGTTGGCAGGGGCGATGCTTCGACCAGACGCAGCAGGTTGATCATGGCGTCGATCTGATGATCGACAATCGCATGACCTTTTTCCGCCGTGGAATCCGCTGCATCACCCACCGTGCCCGAGGGATGCAGATCCGACGAGATCCAGCCACGCGAGACCGGGCCAATAGGGCTGATCAGCGCGTTTTCGGCGCTTGAAACAAAGTTCTCGGCTTTGGTCATATCCACCAGCTCTGGGTGAAACGCCAACATGACCGAAGTTTCATCGTCACCGCCGTGGATTCCGAACTTTTCCTGCCGCTCAGAGAAGGTCCCCTCTGGGGCGCCAAAGCCCATCCACTGGCATTTGACGGCCAGCATATCTGCCTGAACCCGCAATTCACGCGTCAGGATCGAAACCAGATCAAGATTGCCGCCGTGGCTGTTCACGATGACGATTTTCTTGACCCCGGCGCGGGCGACCGAAAGCCCGATCTGGGTCCAGGCCGCCAGCGCGGTTGCAGCATCCAGCGTCAGCGTGCCAGCTGCCCAAAGATGCTCGGTCGATTTGCCCACGGCCTGGGCGGGCAGGATGCGAATATCCAGATCCTCGGGGCATTTCTCGCGCAGCCGTGCCAACATGCCCTCGGCGATCAGCGTATCGGTGCCGACGGGCAGGTGGGGGCCGTGCTGCTCGATCGCGCAGGTGGGCAGGACCGCGATGGTTTTCATCGCATCGATGTCGGCAAATTCCGAGGCGCGGTAATCTGCCCAGTTCAAGCGGCGGCTCATGTCTTTTCCTTCTTTAGCGGGGCAAGCAATCGGGTCATTTGGCGATCAACGCGTTTAAGATGGCGTCGGCGACTGCCCGGGGTCGAGCTGTCCATCTTGTAATGCGCGGCAAAGGCGCTGCGTCGGTGCGGGGCGCAAAGAAAGCCGATGCCGCGCAGCAAGGTACGTTTGCCCGGCGCGCCGACGATGGCCGTCAGCCAGCGGCTGGCCCCACAGGTGGTGAACACGCCAAGGCGGGTGATATGGGTCAGGCCGGGGCGAATGTTCTTGTTCTGGGTATCGGGCATCAGAAATGCCACCTCGGGCAAAAGCACGCGGTCCATCCAGCCCTTCAGCATGGCCGGCAGGCCGTACCACCATGTCGGATAGGTAAAGATCAGCGTGTCGCACCATGCAAGCGCCTCGACATGCGCGGCGACCGGGTCGCGGTTGGCGGGGGCATCCAGATAGCCCCGCCATTCCGCCTGAGTCAGGACCGGCTGAAAGTCCGTGCCGTAAAGGTCGATCACGCGCGTCTGGGCGCCTGCGGCGGCAAGCCGCTCCAGCACCTTATCCCGGACGGCGGCGGTAAAACTGGCCGGGTCCGGGTGGCAGTGAACGACCAGTGCCCTCATGCTTTCTTAAGGCCCGGATAGGCATACATGGTCTGGAAATCGAAGCTCGGATCCTCCCATGCGATCATCTTGCCGGGGTTCAGAATGCCCTTGGGGTCGGCTTCGCGCTTGAAGTTCAGCTGGCGGTCATCGACGATCTGACGCCCGCCTTCCTCTAGCGTATAGCGGTGCGGGTTAAAGATCATGCAGCCCATATCTTCATGGATCTGGATGATCTCATTCAGGCGCTCTTCGGTGGTGAAGCGCACCAGCGTCAGCCCAGCTGCCGTCATCACGCCGTTTTCCTTAAGGAATTCGATATGCTGGATCAGCTCATCGCCAAAATGGGCACGGACCTGGTCGATCTTGTCCAGAAAGCCTTCGCCCGCATAGCGAACCTGAAGATAAGTGATCACGGGCTCGACCTTGAGCGCGCGCAGGGTCGTGTGGTTCCAGCCATATTCATAGGCCGGGCCGGGATCGCGGGTCCAGTCATGGGCATCGCTGCGATAGATCAGCTTGGCCGCTGGGTAATGGGCCAGAAGGCTTAGGAAACCATCCATCGATTGGGGGGCGACCATCAGCGCGACGACGTTATCGGTCTCGGTGACATGACCCTTGAAGCGCTGAAAGTATTTTGCGGCAATCGGTGCTTCGCAGACCGTGTCCAGTTTGATCAGCAGACCGTCCTGAAGCGAGATGTCATGCGCCATCCGGCTTGCTGCGGCAAAATCGGGATGGGTGACAAACAGATGCACCCAGTCATAGGCCGGGGCCAAGGGCAGTTCGATTTCCGTGACGATACCATTGGTGCCATAGGCGTGGCTGACGCGGGCCAGATCTTCGCCGGTGAAATCCAGAATGCGCGGCTCGGCCTCGGCGGTCACCACGCGGATCCGCAAGATATTGCCATAATCGCGCAACACGCCCCAGCGGACAGAGCCGACACCGCCCGAGCCGCCGCAGATAAAGCCACCAATCGTTGCTGTCGCAGCCGTCGAGGGCATCATGCGCAGCTCTTGGCCCGAATGTTCGCGGGTGATCGCGTCCAGGTCGCGAATGACCACGCCCGGCTGGGTCACGATGCGGCCCGGTGCGATTTCGACGACCTGGTTCATGTTCTGCATATGAATGATGCAGCCGCCCTTCAGCGGCATGGCCTGGCCGTAATTGCCCGTACCTGCGCCGCGGACGGTGACCGGCACATCATGTGCGTGGCAGACCCGCAGGATCTCGATCACCTCATCCTGATTTTTGGGCATGACCACGAAATCGGCGCAAACCCCGTCCAGGCGGTCTTTCAGAACCGGCGAGTACCAAAAGAAATCCCGGCTTTTCGCTTTGACCGAATGGGGGTTCTCGTCGATGTCGAGATGGGAAAGGGCGGCTTTGGCGGCGTCGATATTCATTGGATATCCATCAAATGGTCAAGCTCGGCATAATCGGGCAGGGTGCGGTCGATCTGACGGCCTGCGCGGATCACGATCCGATCGGATTGGGGCCGGGCGAAAAGCTCGGTCCAGGAACGGGCGCGGCAGATCACCAGATCTGCAGGCGCACCGGGGGCAAGGCTGGGCGCGTCAAAACCAGTGGTCTTGGCTGGGTTGGCAAGGAAGGCCTGCACCCAATCATCGCGCGAATGGTCAAGATGGGCGATGCGGGTCGCCTCGCGCATGACCTCGATCATATCGAGATCACCATAGGCATAGAAGGGATCGCGGGTGTTGTCAGAGGCAAAGCTGACATTGATGCCCCGCGCGGCCATTTCATGCACCAGCGTCACTCCCCGCCAGCGCGGCGTGCGGGGCGGTGCGTTTTGCGCTGTGCGGTCTTGCAGATACAGATTGCACATCGGCAGGCTGACGATGTTGATGCCTGCGCGTGCGACCAGATCAAGCGTGCGCAAAGCCTCGGCTTCGGGCTGGACCGACAGCGAGCAGCAATGTCCGACCACGACCGGGGCATCAAAGCCCGTTTCCAGCACGACCTCGGCAATCGCACGCAAAGTCTCGACCGTGGGGTCGGTGGTCTCATCGGCGTGGAAATCCGCATGCAGACCGCGCTTGGCGGCATGGGCGAAAAAGGCGCGCAGGCGGTCATGAAGCTGGGCATCGGGAAAAGTCACGCAGCCCAGAACCGAGTCCGTGTCTGCGACAAGATCGGCCAATTCGGCGAACTCGCCCCCGCCTGCGGGATCGATCCGGTCGATCGAGGTCAGGCAGGCTGCCTGAAGCTCGATGCGCCCGGCCCATTCCTCGCGCAGCTTGGTGAATTCGCCAAAGCTGATCTGATGCTGGGGGGGGATGGAATCAAGATGGGTGCGGATGGCGCGGGTGCCATGGGCATAGGCGCAGCGAAGCGCGAAATCCATCCGAGCGCGGGTATCGGCGGCCGACCAATTCGCGATGCGGTCGGCCTCGACGGTGGTGAGGGCACCCATAAAGCTGCCATCAGGGTTGGCGGCGCGGGGCCAGATATGGCCCTTGTCCAGATGGGTATGCATATCGATGAAGGCCGGGAAAACCATCGCGCCCTTCATGTCGATCTTTGGCAGACTGCCGTCTGGCGCGGAAATGCGCCCGTCCTTCAGCGTCAGATCGATCCGGGACAGATCGCCGGATTGGCCGATCAGGCGGGCGGGAACGGTCAGGTTGGTCAGTGTGACCGCGCCTTCCGGCAGTCTAAGAAAGTCCATCAGATTTCCCTTTTGATCGCGCTTTCATGCCATTTGCGCAAAGCCAGATGCGAGACCAGCGCCAGAACCGCAAAGATCAATACGCCCAGCACTGCAATCAGAACCAAGGCCGCGAACATGCGCGGGATGTTCAGGCGGTAGCTGGCCTCGAGGATACGAAAGGCCAGACCTGATCCGATCCCGCCCGTGCCCGCGACATATTCCGCAACCACCGCCCCGATCAGCGACAGGCCGCCCGCAATGCGCAGACCGCCCAGAAAATAAGGCAGCGCCGAGGGCAATTGCAGGCGCACCAGCCGTTGCCAGCGCGTCGCACCATAGATGCGGTACAGGTCCGAGAGGTTGTGATCGACCGAGCGCAGGCCAAGCGTCGTATTCGACAGGATCGGGAAAAACGCCACGATCCAAGCGCAAAGCAGCAAGCCTGCCATGCGGTTCTCGACATAGATAAAGATCAAAGGCGCGATCGCGACCACCGGCGTGACCTGCAAGATCACGGCGAAAGGATAAAAGGACATCTCGGCCCAACGGCTGAGGCTGAACAGCACGGCCAGCCCGACCCCGCCGATCACGGCGACCGAAAGGGCCATCAGGGTGATCTTTAGCGTGACCCAGGCAGCTGGGCCCAAAATCGCCCAGTCCTTAACAAGGGTTTGTGCCACAAGGCCGGGTCCGGGCAAGATATAGTGGGGGATCTGGTTCCAGACCACGACACGGTCCCACAGGACAATGGCAATGACCAAAGCAAGCGTCGGCATCAGCCAGCGGCCGATTTTCTCGGCCCGTTTCTGGCGGGCGCGTGCGGCCTCTTCGGGGTCGATGGCGGTGGTAATATCGCTCACGCCTGTTCTCCCATGGCATCAGACAGGGCATCCGAGGCTGCGCGGCACAGCGCCGCATATTCAGCCGAGGTGCGGAAATCTTCGTCGCGGGGGCCAGTGACATCGACCCGCAGCTCATGCGCGACACGGCCCGGACGCGGGGCCATGACCACGATCCGGTTCGACAAGAACACGCTTTCAAAGACGGAATGGGTGACGAAAATGACGGTGCAGTTTAGCTGCTCGCGCAGCATCAGCAGGTCTTTGTTCATCTTGTTGCGGGTGATTTCGTCCAGCGCGGCAAAGGGCTCGTCCATCAGGATCAGCCGCGGCTTGGTCACCAAGGCGCGCGCAATCGAGACCCGCATCTTCATGCCGCCCGACAGCTCGCGCGGGTAAGAGTTGGCGAATTTCTCTAGCCCGACCATGTCGAGGGCTTCCATGATCCGCGCCTCGACCGATTTGAACGAGACGCCGCGCAGGCGCATGGGCAACCAGACGTTCTGGGCGACCGTTGCCCAGGGCATCAGGGTTGCCTCCTGAAAGACCACACCCAGATCGCCGGCCTGCTGAGAGCCCTCCCACCGCACGCGACCCGCGGTCGGGTGCATCAGCCCCGCGATCAGGCGCAGGGCGGTGGATTTACCGCAGCCCGACGGGCCCAGCAACGAGATGAAATCGCCTTGCTTGACCGTAAGGTTCATATCCTTGAGGGCGGTAACGCCCCCGGCGAAAACTTTGCTGACCCCCTCCATCCGCAGGACGGTGGGGGCTGTATCAGAAATTGTCTGTGTCATTACTTCTTCAGATCCAGGCCGGTGCCTTTGCCGACAAATTGCAGCGAATAGGCCTGCGAGTAATCCAGATCAGCCGGGACCAGCTCTGCCTTGACCATCTTGTCGTAGAAGTCCTTGATGCGGGCTTCGGTCATGACGCCGATACCTTTTTCCAGCGTATCGCCGCTATCGACGATGCCGTTGTCGCGCAAAGCGGCGATGCTGAAGGCGATCTGCGCATCGGTCAGGTCCGGGTTGTCGGCCTTGATCATGTCGATGGCTTTGGTGTTGTCGCCATAAAGGTAGTTATACCAGCCCTTGGCGGTGCCATCGACGAAGCACTGGACGACCTCGGGCTTATTGGCGACGGTATCGGCCATGGTTTCAATGATCGTCGAATAGGTTGACCAGCCAGCGTCGGCCAGCAATTGCACGTCGGGCTTAAAGCCAGCTTCGGTTTCCACCATCAGCGGCTCGGACGAGATGAAGCCCTGAATGGCGCTGTTTTCGTCTTGAATGAAGGGGCCGACGTTAAAGGTGTAGACCTCGCGCTGCTCGTCGGTGAAGCCGTATTCTTTCTTCATCCACTGGTAATAAGTGGCATAGCCCTCGTCCGAGATGAACAGCTTGAGGTTTTTCAGATCCTCAAAGGTTTTGGCCTTGCCGGGATGGGCAAGCAGGATTTGCGGGTCTTTCTGAAAGACGCCCATGACTGCGACAACCGGCACGTTTTCCGCAGCCGAGCTGAAAGTGCCCAAAAGGTTGCCAGCCATGTTGAAATCGATTTTCCCCGCCAGCATCATGGCGCGGTTATTGACCTGCGGACCACCCGGAACAATGGTGACATCCAGGCCGCAGGCCGCATAGGTGCCGTCGGCAACCGATTGATAATAACCACCATGTTCAGCCTGAGCGACCCAGTTGGTGCCGAATTTGACAGGTTCATTGGCCAAGGCGCCTGTCGCGATCAAGGAGATGGTAGTGCTCAGTGTAAGGCTGGAAAGGCGGGTCATGGCGGCTCCTGCTGTTCGGCTTTGCGCACGGGGGGGGAGAGAGGGTTGGACGGCTTCTATCAACTTGTTTAGACGAATCGCAATCGGCGCGTCATCTTCCGTTCATTCTTTTCATCTAAAATAATCAATTTCAGTCAAATATTGCCAATTCAGGGATTGACGCTGTCCGATTTGCCCAATGCCTAGCCAGGAACCAAGATGAAGTCTTTGAACCCAGATTCGATAGCCGCGCCGTTCGGGCGCTATTCCCATGGTGTGGCCATTGACGGCCCCGGTCGTCTGGTTGCGACCTCGGGGCAGTTGGGGTTGCAGGCCGATGGCGAACTGCCCCAGGGCGCCTATGCGCAGGCGGTACAATGCTTTGCCAATTGCTCTGCCATTCTTGCACAAGCGGGCCTGACCCCGGCGGATGCCGTGCGCATCAACGCCTTCGTCACAGATCGCGCGCATTTTGCCGAATATATGCGTGCGCGTGATGAATGGCTGACGGGGCTCAGCGTGCTTCCTGCATCGACACTGGTGATCGTGACGGGCTTTACCCGCGCCGAATTCCTGGTCGAGGTCGAAGTGACGGCATTTCGCGCCCACAGCTAAGCGCAGGCCCGCGATCTGCAAAAAATCGCGGGCCAATCTGTCATTTCCTACGAGGGGAAGCGCTTGCGCAGATCGCGCAGCCCGTTCAGCAAGACCATCGTGTCGATCCCGACTGATGGGAAATTCGCGCCTGCCTCGATCGCCTCGGGCAAAAGCGCATCTGCCGTCACGATCCCGGCGGGCTTGCCGGCGGCGCGGATGCGGCGGATCGCCTCAATCACAGCAGCGCGGACATCGGGGTGGGCGAGGTTGCCGGGGTGACCCATGCTGGCCGACAGATCGGCCGGGCCGACAAAGATGCCATCCACGCCCTCGACCGCGGCCATGGCCTCGATCTGGTCAACGGCCTGAATGCTTTCGACCTGCACCAGCACGCAGATTTCCTCATGGGCGCGCGGGATATAGTTGGCGACACTGCCATAGCGGCTAGAGCGCGCCAGCCCGGCAACCCCGCGAACCCCCTGCGGCGCATAGCGCGTGGCCGCGACAGCGCGCGCGGCCTCTTGGGCGTTTTCGACATAGGGGATCAAAAGCGTCTGAGCGCCGATATCAAGCAGGCGCTTGATCTCGACCGGGTCATTCCAGCCGGGGCGGACAATGGGATGGGTGTGGTAGGGGGCGACGGCTTGCAGCATGGATTGCACCGTGGCCAGATCGATCGGCGCATGTTCGCAATCGATCAGCATCCAGTCATAGCCACAGGTCGCCATCATTTCGGCATAGCCGCTATTGGGAAATGAGCACCACATCCCGATCTGTTTGCGACCTGCCGCAAGGGCGGCTTTAAAGTGGTTTTTCGGCAAGTCCATCGGCTCTTCCTCATCCGGCTGGTTTGGCGTCGATCAGTGACCGACGCCCGCCGAAGGTCAAGCGGTTTGCCGCCCGAATTCGCCTATTCGCTGACCAGCGAGGCCAGGCGGCGCAGCGCCAGCTGATAGCCTTCGACGCCCAGCCCCGCGATCACGCCATCGGCGCGCAGGCTGACATAGGAATGGTGGCGAAATGATTCGCGTTTGTGGATATTCGAGATGTGAACCTCGATCACCTGACCCTCATAGGTGTTCAGTGCGTCCAGGATCGCGACCGAGGTGTGGCTATAGGCGCCGGGGTTGATGATGATGCCATCCATGGTGCCGCGTGCCTGATGGATCCGGTCGATCAGCGCGCCTTCGTGATTGGACTGAAAGGCCTCGACCGCCAGACCCAGCTGATCGCCCAGTCTTGCGCAGTTGTTGATGATATCGGCCAGCGTGTCGCGGCCATAGATCTCGGGCTGGCGCATTCCCAAAAGGTTAAGGTTGGGGCCGTTCAGGATCAGGACGTTGGGCTTCATGTGCTTCACTGCTTCTTGGCTGCGACAAGGGATGGGCGTGCATAGCATATCTGCGCAGGCTTCTCGACAGGGGACTTGGGCAAAAGGCCGCGCGGGACAATGGGGCGGACTTACCTTTCAATGCGCGAAATCGTAGATCTTGCTTTGCAATCGCAGCGGCGGTTCAGTCGCGAGAATTCGCCGATCTCGGCCAAGTGACGAAACCGCTTCGTCCAGAATGCATTCTATTGAACAGGGCGCAGTCGCGCAGATGCGGCGGGCCTGTCCCGCCACCACAAGGAGGGAGAAGAATGCGACATTTGCCGCTTCTTTTAGCAGCGCTGATGGCCTCGGGTCCGGCATGGGCCGAGGACCGGGGCATCGTCATCGACAATGGCCGTTATGAACATGCCCCCGCGCTGACCGATAGCGATGCAAGCGCCGCCGTCACGGCCTTGAAGAATGCGGGTTTCCGCACAGTCACGGGCAAGGATCTGATCAGCGGCGATTTGCGTCAGGCCGTGGCCGATCTTCTGCGCCCCGATGACAAGCCCGGCGCTAGGCTGATGGTGCTGAACGGCCGCTTTTTGCACAGCGCCAGCGAAAGCTGGTTCATGGGGGCCGATGCCGACAAGCCGGACCTGCTGGGCGCGGGCTCTCAGGGGGTGGCGCTGTCGATGATCATGGATCTGATGCGCAGCGCCAACCCCGGCGCGGTGGTGATGCTGGGGACAGATGATCAGCCGATGGAACATGCGGCGGGGCTGGAAAGCGGCCTTGGTGATCTGAGCCCACCCGAGGGGGTCACGGTAGTGACCGGGCCTCCCGCTGCCATATCGGCCGCGGCCAATGCGCTGATGCAGCCGGGCACTTCGCTGGGGCAGGTGCTGAAAAGCGATGACCGTCTGACCCTGTCCGAGGGGGGCGATACCGGGCTTGTGCTGGTCCAAAACCTGGCCACCGATACCGCATCCAATGATGGCGGCAAGCCGGGCGAGGCCGATCGCGACCTTTGGGCCAAATCTGCGGCCCTTGATACCGCCGAGGCCTATCAGGCCTATTTGTCAGCCTATCCCAACGGGCTTTACTCGGCCGCGGCCAGCGAGCGCTTGGCCAAGCTGGGCATTGCCACGAAAAGCGACCGCGATCTGTGGGCGCAATCGGCCGCAACCAATACCGAGGCCGCCTATCGCGATTATCTGGCCCAATATCCTAGCGGTGAATTCGCCGAGGCCGCGCAGCGCCGGCTGCTAGAGTTCCGCCTTGCTGCAGAAGCCGCAAAGCCTGCACCGCAACCTGTTCCTCAGCCCGCGCCGCAGCCGATTCAAAAGGCGCAAAAGCCGGTGCAGCAACCCATCCAGACCCCGGCCAATCCCGGACAGGTCGCGGAAAGCAATCTTGGCCTGTCGCGCAATGATCGTGCCGTTGTTCAGCGTCGCCTGAATGCGCTTGGCTATTCGACCGGGGGCACAGATGGCGTATTCGGCGCTCGCTCGCGCTCGGCGATCCGGGGCTGGCAGCAGCAAAACGGTCTGGCCGTGACCGGCTATCTGACGGGCAATCAGCTGGCGCTTTTGCGCGATCAGGCGGGCGAGATTGCCCCAAGCCGCGATCAGCAGGATCAGGACTATTGGCAGCGCACCGGGGCTAGAGGCGGGGTTCAAAACCTGCGTGCCTATCTGAACCGCTATCCCAACGGACTTTACGCCCAGACGGCGCGCAATCGGTTGGCCCAGATCAATGGTGGCTCGGCGGCGACGCAAAACAGCGAAGATCGCGCTTGGGAACGTGCGCGCGACGCCGATACCGTGCGCGCCTATGACAATTATCTGGAAAACTGGCCAAGGGGCGAGCATTCCAAACAGGCTCGTCAACGCCGCGAGCGCCTGATCCGGCAGGGGCAGGGCGGCAATCTGGGCAATCTTGGAAATCTGGGCAATGGCGGAGATCTGGGGCTGGATGCCGAATCGATCATTCGCCAGCTGATCAAGTAAGACGTCAGGCCTGCGCCTTTTGCCAAAGGTGCGGGCCTTTTTTGTCGCGACCAATGCTGGCGACAATGCCTTAGAAAATACCGAAGAATATACCGGGGTCAGGGCGGGGGATGTCGATGCATCCGCCGAATGCGCGCCATCATGACAGGCTGGGGGCAATCCGGTTGCACATCACCTGGCTGCAATGAAAAACGCCCGCAACCTGAAAGGCGCGAGCGTTTTCGTTTCTGCTGATCCGCCTCAATCGAGGCGCGTCATCAACCCTGGCGTGCTTTGAAGCGACGGTTGGTTTTGTTGATAACGTAGATCCGGCCCTTGCGGCGCACGACCTGGCAATCACGATGCCGGGTCTTGAGCGAGCGGAGCGAATTGCGAACCTTCATCGGTCTTCTCCTTTTCGCGGCGCATCGCAAGCGGCGCCTGGTTGAAACGAAATGCCCCCGGTCAATGCCCGGGGGCTCGAATAAATGGTGGGCGGTACTGGGATCGAACCAGTGACCACTACGATGTCAACGTAGTGCTCTACCGCTGAGCTAACCGCCCTACCTTCGCGATCCTGCCGTCCTTGCGGTGGCTGAACCTCATCGGTGCGGTGGTCTATATAAGCAGTTTTCGCGGTGTTCAAGAGCTATCCGAGCGATGAGCGAATAGTTTATAACAAAATCGAACCGGCCATGCACGGGACCCAATATGACATCCGACGAACCTGTCTATGATCTGACACGCCCGGCACATTGGCGAAATGGCGTGATCTTTGCCTCGCCGCACTCTGGACGCAGCTATCCTGCATGGTTTCAGTCGGAAACACAGCTTTCTGCGCATAATTTACGCTCTTCCGAGGATGCATTTGTCGATCAATTGATCGCGCCTGCGGTCGAATTTGGCGCCGTTGTTTTATCCGCAAGGATGCCGCGAAGCCTGATCGATTTGAACCGCAGCGCCGAAGATATTGACCCTTTGGTCGTCGAGGGCGCCAAAACGACACGGCTGAATCCGCGAATCATGGCCGGGCTGGGGGTGATTCCCCGCGTCGTATCGCAGGGCAGGGCAATTTATCGGCGCCCGATTCCCCGCGCCGAGGCCGACAGGCGAATCGCCAGCTATTGGCAACCCTATCACGCCGCTTTGGCCGAGCTGATCGAGCAAGCCTGCCAAACCTTTGGCGGCGCTCTGCTGATCGATACCCATTCGATGCCGCGCGATGCGCTGGCCCATTTGCCAGTGCCAAGGCCCGATATTGTTTTGGGTGATCGCAACGGCGGCTCTGCTTCGGCGCGCGTGACAGGGGCCGTCACCGATGCCGTTCTTGCCGAGGGGTTCCGCCTGCGCCGCAACTCGCCCTTTGCGGGAGCCTATATCGCCGCGGCCTATGGACGCCCGACGCGTCATGTCCATGTTGTCCAGCTTGAGCTTGACCGCTCACTTTATATGGACGAACGTTTGATCGAGCCGCGTGCCGATTATCATCAATTCGCCAGCAGGTTTACGCGCCTGCTAGCCCGTTTGTCTGCAATCAGGCCGACTGAGGATGATCTGCCCGTCGCGGCGGAATAAATGCGTAAAATGCTGTGAACTTGCAGCTGCTGTGTAACCAGAACTTAAACCATTCGCGAGTAAAGTCAGTTCATGCCGCCCGAAATTGTTGACCTCATCACCCGAAATGCCACCCTTCTGATCCTGGCGATTGTCGTTTTCGTCGTCATCAGCCGGGCGGTGCGAATTGTTCCGCAATCGGAAAAATATGTTATCGAGCGCTTCGGGCGGCTACATGCGGTTCTGGGGCCGGGGATCAACTTCATCGTTCCTTTCCTTGACCGTGTCGCCCATAAGATCTCGGTGCTCGAACGCCAGCTGCCCTCGACCAGCCAAGACGCGATCACCAAGGACAACGTCCTGCTGCAGGTCGAAACCAGCGTATTTTACCGCATCACCGAACCCGAAAAGACGGTCTATCGCATCCGCGATATCGATGCCGCGATTTCAACCACCGTGGCCGGTATCGTGCGTTCGGAAATCGGCACGATGGAGCTGGATCAGGTTCAGTCCAATCGCGCACAGCTGATTGAGCGTATCCGTGAAAATCTGGCGAATACGGTCGATGACTGGGGGATCGAAGTCACCCGGGCCGAGATCTTGGACGTCAACCTGGACCAAGCCACCCGCGCGGCCATGTTGCAGCAGCTGAACGCCGAACGCGCCCGCCGCGCCCTTGTCACCGAGGCCGAGGGTAAGCGTCGGGCGACCGAACTTGCGGCCGATGGCGAGCTTTATGCCGCCGAACAAGTGGCCAAGGCGCGCCGCATTTCCGCCGAGGCCGAGGCCTTTGCCACCTCGACCCTTGCCTCCGCAATCCGCGAGGGCGGGCTTGAGGCGGCGCAGTTCCAGATTGCCATGAAACAGGTCGAGGCCCTGACCGAGGTCGGCAAGGGCAATGGCAAGCAAACCGTGATCCTGCCCAGCTCGGCGCTAGAGGTCTTTGGCAATGCGTTCAACATGCTGAAGGGTACCGGCAAGTGAGTGCGCTGAACGGCTGGCTTTGGATTATCGCGGCGCTGCTTTTGGCGCTGGTCGAGGTGCTTTTGCCCGTCTGGATTTTTCTGGGCATCGCCATTGCCACGCTTTTGATGGGGCTTGCGCTTTTGATCGGCCTTTGGGGCGGATCTTTCGCGGGGGCTTTGGTGGTGACGGCTGTGCTATCGGGCGTGATCTGGGTCGTGCTGCGTCGCAGCATGGGCGTTCGGCATGGTCAGGTCAAACGCTGGCATCACGATATCAATGACAATCCCCCGCGTCCTTAAGCAGATGTCCTTCAGCAGATGAGGGCGCCGGATCTTTGTCCCGATGGGGCGTTTTCCGGCGCAAAGCTGCTTTTGACCTGCGGTGAGGATCTGTTGACCTATCTGCGCGACGATTTTGCCCATATCCCCTTTCCCGCCTTCTGGGACTTGCCCGGTGGCGGACGCGAGGGTGAAGAGGCACCGATCGATTGCGCCTTGCGCGAGCTGTTCGAGGAATTCGGCCTGATCCTTGATCCCAAGCGGCTTAGCGGACAGCCGTTCGCCTCGCATCACCAGCCGGGATTTGTGTCATGGCTTTTTCGTGGCCAGCTTACCTTGTCCGAAATCGCCGCGATCCGTTTTGGCGATGAGGGGCAAGAGTGGCGGATGATGCCGCTGTCGGACTTTATCAACCACCCGCGCGCCGTGCCCCATTTTCGCGAATGGGTCCGTCACGCCCTTGCAAATGGGCCCGAGTTTCAACCGGGCCCATAGGGTGTTTCTGTTCGCGCCACTTGATGCAAGGCTGCGGATCAATGCGCTGTCTTGTGGCGTCAGGCTTGTGGCGTCAGGCGCGGGCGGCGTTGATTTCCGCGACGATTGCCTGGGCCGCGGCACGCGGATCTTCGGCCTGCCAGATCGGGCGACCGACGACCAGATGGTCCGCACCAGCGGCGATGGCCGAGGCGGGGGTCTCGATGCGCTTTTGATCGCCGGCGTCCGAGCCCGCAGGGCGCACGCCCGGTGTGACGATCAACCGACCGGCTGCCTGGGGCAGAGCGCGGATCAGGCGCGCTTCGCGCGGGCTGGCGATCACGCCGTCTGCGCCGGCCTCGAAGGCGCGGGCCGCGCGGGTGGTGACGATCTCGGCCAGATCGCCCGGCTGGATCAGCCCGGCGTCCAGATCAGCCCGGTCTAGCGAGGTCAGAATGGTCACGGCCAGGATCTTCAGATCCTTGCCCTTTGTGCCCTCTTTGGCCGCGCGCACGACATGGGGGTCGCCGTGGACGGTCAGGAAATCCAGATCGTATTGGGCAATGCCGCGCACTGCGGATTCGACCGTGGCACCGATGTCGAAGAATTTCATATCAAGGAAGATGCGCTTGCCGTGCTCTTGCTTCAGCTCATTGGCAAGAGCCAGGCCGCCGCCGGTCAGCATTCCCAGCCCGATCTTGTAGAAGCTGACGGCGTCGCCCAGCTTCTCTGCCAGCTCAAGCCCCGCAAGCGCATTTGGCACGTCCAGTGCCACGATCAGCCGATCGTCCATCGTGAAATCCCCGCAAATCTAGAAAACGACACGTTTATAATGGGGAACCCTGGTCCTTGAAAGGCCGTTCTGTTCTGCCCATCTCAAGCACAAGGCCCGACCGGGACCGTGCCTATGACAGGGCGGTCGCAAGCGGGTGCTAAGAAAGGAAAATTTTCATGGATATGGAAAAGTTCACCGAGCGGTCTCGGGGATTTCTACAAGCTGCACAAACGATTGCCATCCGCGAAGGCAACCAGCGTGTCGTTCCCGAGCATCTTCTGAAAGCACTGATGGATGATGAACAGGGGTTCGCCTCTAATCTGATCGCGCGCGCGGGCGGAGACGCTGCAGCGGTCCGTCTGGCGGTGGATGGGGCTGTTGCCAAGCTGCCAAAGGTTTCGGGCGGGGACGGTCAGGTCTATGTCGATCCCTCGATGGTTCGCGTCTTGGATGAGGCTGAAAAGCTGGCCAAAAAGGCTGGCGACAGCTTTGTTCCGGCCGAGCGTATTCTGACGGCTTTGACCGTGGCCAATACCAATGCCCGCGATGCGTTGAGCGCAGGCCATGTCACTGCGCAAAACCTGAATGCCGCGATCAATGACATCCGCAAAGGCCGCACCGCCGACAGCGCCAGCGCCGAGGATAGCTTCGAAGCTCTGTCCAAATACGCCCGCGACCTGACGGCTGCGGCCGAAGAGGGCAAGATCGACCCGATCATCGGACGTGACGAGGAAATTCGTCGCGCGATGCAGGTTTTGTCGCGCCGTACCAAGAACAACCCCGTTCTGATCGGCGAGCCGGGTGTCGGTAAGACCGCGATTGCCGAGGGTCTGGCCCTGCGCATCGTCGATGGCGATGTGCCTGAATCTTTGCGCAACAAAAAGCTGATGGCGCTGGATATGGGCGCGCTGATCGCCGGTGCGAAATATCGCGGCGAGTTCGAAGAGCGTCTGAAAGCTATCCTCAAGGAAATCGAGAATGCTGCCGGCGAAATCATCTTGTTCATCGACGAGCTGCACACCCTGGTCGGTGCGGGCAAAACCGATGGCGCAATGGATGCCGCCAACCTGATCAAACCTGCGCTTGCGCGGGGTGAGCTGCATTGCGTTGGCGCCACCACTTTGGATGAGTATCGCAAATATATCGAAAAGGATGCGGCGCTTGCCCGTCGTTTCCAGCCTGTGATGGTCGAAGAGCCGACGGTCGCAGACACGATCTCGATCCTGCGTGGCATCAAAGAAAAGTACGAGCTGCATCATGGGGTGCGTATCAGCGATGCGGCCCTGGTGGCTGCGGCTACGCTGTCGCACCGCTATATCACCGACCGGTTTCTGCCCGATAAGGCCATCGACTTGATGGATGAGGCCGCCAGCCGCTTGCGGATGGAGGTTGATTCCAAGCCTGAAGAGCTGGACGCGTTGGATCGTCAGATCCTGCAGATGCAGATCGAAGCCGAGGCGCTGAAAAAAGAAGACGACGCTGCCAGCCAGGACCGTTTGGAAAAGCTGGAAAAGCAATTGTCGGAGCTTAGCGAGAAATCGGCGACGATGACGGCCAAATGGCAGGCCGAACGCGACAAGCTTGAGGGCTCTCGCAACCTGAAAGAGCAGCTCGACAAAGCACGGGCTGAACTGGATCAGGCCAAGCGCGAGGGCAATCTGGCCAAAGCGGGCGAGCTGTCCTACGGCATCATTCCGGGTCTTGAAAAGAAGCTGGCCGAAGCTGAAGGCAACGACGAAGGCCCGATGGTCGCCGAGGCTGTGCGCCCCGAGCAGATTGCCGAGGTGGTCGAGCGTTGGACCGGGATCCCGACTAGCAAAATGCTGGAAGGCGAGCGCGACAAGCTGCTGAAGATGGAAGAGGTTCTGGGCAAGCGCGTGATCGGCCAATCCGAGGCCGTGACGGCGGTGGCCAGTGCGGTTCGCCGTGCGCGCGCCGGGTTGAATGACCCCAATCGCCCGCTTGGCAGCTTCCTGTTCCTTGGCCCGACCGGCGTGGGTAAGACCGAGCTGACCAAAGCCATTGCCGAATATATGTTCGACGATGACAATGCGATGGTGCGGATCGACATGTCCGAGTTCATGGAGAAGCACTCGGTCTCGCGCTTGATCGGTGCCCCTCCGGGTTATGTCGGCTATGATGAGGGCGGCGTTCTGACCGAGGCCGTGCGCCGTCGGCCCTATCAGGTGATCCTGTTCGACGAAGTCGAAAAGGCGCATCCTGACGTCTTTAACGTGCTGTTGCAGGTGCTGGACGATGGGGTTTTGACCGATGGCCAAGGCCGGACGGTCGACTTCAAGCAGACGTTGATCATCCTGACCTCGAACCTTGGGGCACAGGCCTTGTCGACGCTGCCCGAAGGTGCCGATAGTTCGGATGCCCGCAGTCAGGTGATGGATGCCGTACGCGCCCATTTCCGGCCGGAATTCCTGAACCGTCTGGACGAGATCATCATCTTCCACCGGCTGACGCGCGCCAATATGGATGGGATCGTGAACATCCAGCTGTGGCTGCTGGAGCAGCGCCTTGAAAGCCGCAAGATCACGTTGGATCTGGATGATTCCGCGCGTCAGTGGTTAGCAAATGAAGGCTATGATCCAGTCTTTGGTGCAAGGCCGTTGAAGCGTGTGATCCAGCGCAGCCTGCAAAACCCGTTGGCGGAAATGATCCTGTCGGGCGAGCTGCTTGATGGTCAGACCGTCAAGGTCACGGCAGGGGCGGACGGGCTGTTGGTTGGCAATCGTCTGGCCACTAGCCATCTGGGCGATGCGGGTGAAAAGCCGCCTCGGGCGCCTTTGCAATAAGATCGCTGCAGCGCAGATCAAGCCCCCGGTCGCAAGGCCGGGGGCTTTTTCATGGCCTTTGTCCTAAGCGGGCAGCTGCCTGCCCGCATCTGGCCCACAGCTGGCCTGCATGATTGGCGTGATCGGCGCGGGGGTCTATGGGCATTGGGCTGTGGCACAAAGGCGGAAAGCCCGAAAAATCTTGCGCGCATTTTCGCCATCATCTGGCAGCGCGATAGCGTGCGACGTGGAACCATGCCACAGACAGTGCATTGAATGGTTTCTGATTTTCGAAAGGCCCGGCCTCGCTATGACCAAGACGCTTATCGTTTCAACCCAGCCCATCGAAGGCCAGAAGCCCGGCACATCCGGCTTGCGCAAAAAGACCCAGGTTTTCATGGGGCGCCATTATCTGGAAAACTTTACCCAAGCGATTTTTGATGCCATCGGCGGCGTGGTGGGCAAGGTCTTGGTGCTTGGCGGCGACGGGCGTTATTTCAACGATCGCGCGGTTCAGGTGATCTTGCGTATGGCTGCGGCGAATGGCGCGGCGCGCGTCATCGTGGGGCAGGGCGGTATTTTGTCGACGCCCGCGGCCTCGAACCTGATCCGCCAGCGCAAGGCCGATGGCGGCATTATCTTGTCCGCCAGCCACAACCCCGGCGGGGCCGACGAAGATTTCGGCATGAAGTTCAATGCCGCGAATGGCGGACCGGCCCCCGAAAGCCTGACCGATCTGATGTATGCCCGCACGCGAGAGATCAGCGAATATCGCATCATCGAGGCCACCGACATCGATCTGGCGCTTTTGGGTAGCCAGTCTTTGGCGGATATGGTGGTCGAGGTCGTCGATCCCGTTGCCGACTATGCCACCCTGATGGAAAAGCTTTTCGACTTTGATGCGATCCGCGCCCTGATTGCGGGCGGATATCGCCTGCGCTTTGACGCGATGCATGCTGTCACCGGGCCCTATGCCCGCGAGATTTTGGAAAATCGTCTGGGCGCCCCTACGGGAACAGTGATTAACGGTCAGCCCTTGCCGGATTTCGGCGGCGGTCATCCTGATCCCAACCCGGTCTGGGCCAAAGATCTGATGGATGAGATGTTCTTGGCAGACGGGCCTGATTTCGGGGCCGCCTCGGACGGGGATGGGGATCGCAATATGATCGTGGGCAAGGGGGCCTATGTCTCGCCCTCGGACAGTCTGGCGATTCTGGCGGCCAATGCCCATCTGGCACCGGGCTATGCCGAAGGGATCGTGGGGGTCGCGCGCTCGATGCCGACAAGCCGCGCAGTGGACCGGGTCGCGGCAAAGGCGGGGATCGCCTGTTACGAGACCCCGACGGGCTGGAAATTCTTTGGCAATCTTTTGGACGCGGGCCGCGTGACCTTATGCGGCGAGGAAAGCTTTGGCACGGGCTCGGATCATGTTCGTGAAAAGGATGGCCTGTGGGCGGTTCTGCTGTGGCTGAACATTCTGGCCCATAAGCGCCAAAGCGTGGCAGATCTGTTGCGCGCGCATTGGGCTGAATACGGTCGCACCTATTATTCACGCCATGATTACGAGGCCGTGCCCGCCGAGGCTGCAAATGCGCTGATCACCCGGCTGCGCGATAGGCTGGGTGCTTTGCCGGGGCAAAAGTTTTGCGGCCTTACGGTCGAGGCAGCAGATGATTTCGCCTATCTGGATCCGGTGGATGGCTCCAGCTCGGCGCATCAGGGCATTCGCGTGCTGTTCACCGATGGCTCGCGCGTGGTCTTGCGGCTTTCGGGGACGGGCACCGAAGGTGCAACGTTGCGCGTTTACCTTGAGGGCTATGAAAGCGATCCCGCCAAGCTGAACGCAGCCCCGGAACAGGGGCTGGCTACGGTGATCGCTGCGGCGCAAGAGCTGGCACATATTGCTGAATTCACCGGCCGCGAGCGTCCTGACGTAACGACCTGATCGCGGGCCAGACACGGCCAAACGGGGCGCGGGTGCGCGCGTGCCCCGTTTGTGCGGCGATCACTGCGCTGTGCAGTGAAATGATCGCCCCTGCGGGCTATGATGTTGCAAGGCCCGCCTGATTGGGGCCTGAACATGATAGAATTGCCTGCAGGAGGCTTTGATGAAACTGCGCTGGTCGGATGTCACCCCAAGGATGCATTATTTGAGCCGTCGCAGTTTCATGGCTGCGGGGGCTGTGGCTTTGGCCTCGCCGGGGTTTGCGCTGACGGGCAAGACCTCGCCCTATTCCACGGATGAAAAGCCAAATACGTTCGAGGAAATTACCAATTACAATAATTTCTATGAATTCGGCATGGAGAAGACCGATCCGGCTGCCTATGCCGGCGCGCTGACGACAGATCCCTGGAGCGTGGAAATCGGCGGCCTTGTCGACAGGCCCGGCAATTACAGCGTCGATGATATTGCGCCCGAAAACGCATTAGAGGAGCGGATCTATCGGCTGCGCTGCGTCGAGGCCTGGTCGATGGTCATCCCTTGGCTGGGTGTTCCGCTTGCCAGCCTGCTCAATAAGGTCGGCGTGCAATCTGGCGCCAAGTTTGTCGCCTTCGAGACCGTGATGCGGCCCAAGGAAATGCCGGGTCTCTCCTCGCCCTTCATGGATTGGCCCTACCGCGAAGGCCTGCGGCTTGATGAGGCGATGCATCCGCTGACACTTTTGGCGACGGGGCTTTATGACCAGCCGATGCCCAAACAAGATGGGGCGCCGATCCGATTGGTGGTTCCGTGGAAATATGGGTTCAAATCGATCAAGTCGATCATCAAGATCACTTTGGTTGCCGAGCAGCCCCCCGCGACCTGGAACCTGCTGCAATCGCGCGAATATGGTTTTTATGCCAATGTGAACCCGACCGTGGACCATCCGCGCTGGTCGCAGGCAAGCGAACGGCGCATCGGTGCCGGGCTGTTTGCGGGCCGCAAGGAAACGCTGATGTTCAACGGCTATGGCGATGAGGTTGCCCAGCTTTATGCGGGCATGGATCTTAAGACCAATTATTGATGATCGCGCGCCTTAACATCTGGCTGCGTCGCGTGCCGGTTTGGCTGGTCTGGCTGCTTGGGCTTTTGCCTTTGGCGCTTTTGGTGCTGGATACGTTTCGCGCGCAGCTTGGCGTCGAGCCGATCCGCGAAATCGAGCATCGCCTTGGGTTGACGGCGCTATATTTCCTGATTGGCGGTCTGGCGATGACGCCGCTGTTGCGGCTGCTGCGGCTGAACCTGATCCGGTTTCGTCAGGCGATCGGGTTGCTGGCCTTTACCTATGCCGGGCTGCATCTGTTGGCTTGGGTGGTCATGGATATGGGGCTGCTTTGGCGGCAAATGCTGGGTGACATCGTCAAGCGACCCTACCTAACCTTTGGTATGCTGGCCTTTGGCCTGCTGGTCCCTTTGGCACTGACCTCGAACCGCTGGTCGATCCGGCGGCTTGGCCCCATGCGCTGGCGCAGCATTCACCGACTGGTCTATCCGGCGGTGGCGCTGGCTTGCCTTCATTATATATGGGTGGGCAAGGTGCTGACGCTGACGCCTGTTCTTTGGCTTGCAGTTGTCGTGGGATTGCTGATCATCCGGCCGATCCTGCTTTGATCTTTCGAGACCGGTATGCTGACAGTCCTGAACCGAATTGCCCTGACGCTGTTGACGGCGGTTTTCGTTGTCCTGACGCTAGGCGCGCTCACCTTTCAGCTGGCGCCGCCGCTGCGCTGGCTTGGATATGCCGCGCTGGCCCTGGCCATTGTGGCGGTGATCGCCGCGGGGCGGCGGCGCGGCTGGCTGGTCCTTGGCTTGGCGGTGCTGGCCGTGGCGGGATGGTATAGCAGCATCCGCCCCAGCAATGACCGCAACTGGGCCGAGGATGTTGCCCATGGGGTCAGCGCCCTGCGCCAGGGCGATATCGTCACGCTAACCAATATTCGCGATTTCGATTGGCAGACCCGCGACAAGGCCATTCCCCATTGGCGCCAAATGACGGTGGATCTGCGCGAGCTGCGCAGTGTCGATCTGTTCAACTCGGTCTGGGCCAGCCCGCTGATCGCACATACTCTGATCAGCTTTGGCTTTGCCGATGGCCGCCATATCGTCTTTTCCGCCGAGATCCGCCGCGAGAACGGCGAGGTCTTTTCGACCTATGGCGGTTTTTTCCGGCAGTTCGAGCTGGTGATGATCGCTGCGACAGAAGAGGACATCATTCGCCTGCGTACCAATCTGCGGCGCGAGGATGTCTCTTTGTTTCCGCTGCGCGTGACCCCCGATCAGGCACGCGAGCTGTTTCTGACCTATATCGAGCGCGCCGATGTGCTGCAAAGCGCACCCGAGTTCTATAATACGCTGACCTCGAACTGCACGACGATCATCTGGCAGCTGGCACATATGGTCGATCGCCGTCTGCCCTTTGACTGGCGTATTCTGGTGTCGGGAAAGCTGCCAGAATATCTTAAGGACCGCGGGCTGCTGTATTCTACAGCGCCGATTGCGACGATCCGCCAGAATGCGCGCATCACGCCCCTTGCGCTGCAGCAGGACGTCAAAGGGCCGCAATATTCCCAAATCATCCGCTCGGGCGCGGTGCAGTCGCTGATGCCAACCGATCAATAGGGCATTGGGGCCCCCAATCGGGGCCTTGGATCGAGGCTAATCCATCAAATCACGCCTGATTCACCCGCGTTTTTCTGTGTCGCCATGACAAAGCCGCGCAGCAGACCGCTTGACTGTCCGGTCGATCCGCGACGAACGGGATATTAATCTTTATAAAACAGATGCTTGCATTATTTATTAAGATTTTACGTTTTTTCATCTTGCGGGTTTATTTTGTTGGGCCTAAACACCGCTCTACCGAACG
>NZ_DALZMB010000034.1:0-36446 GCF_032007265.1 Paracoccus sp. (in: a-proteobacteria)
CCCATCATTACCGAAAAGGTAATCATTTCCAGCGCCGCCGAAGATTGTGTCATTGTCATAGCCGCCATCAAGCGAGTCGTCGCCACTTCCCCCGTCTAGCCAGTCAGCGCCGTTTCCGCCCAGAAGGGTGTCATTGCCCGCCCCCCCTTCCAGGGTATCAGCGCCATCGGCCCCGGATAGATAGTCATTGCCATCCCCCCCAAGAAGCCAGTCATTTCCCGTATCGCCATAAAGCTGGTCATCGCCGCCGCCACCATGCAGCACGTCATGACCTTCGCCGCCGTGAATCGTATCATTGCCGCCAGGGTTGGCGTCACTGCCGAATTCGTCGCCCCAAACCGTATCATTGCCGCTGCCGGCATCGATGGAATCATGGCCCAGGCCGCCCGCAATACTGTCATTGCCTTCGCCACCATTGATGTAATCGTCGCCAGTGCCCCCATCGACGTAGTCATCGCCATTGTTCGCGCGGATGGTGTCGTTGCCATCCTCGCCAAAGATGCGATCATCGCCGTGGTCGGTGTTGATCTCGTCGTTACCGCTGCCGCCATGGATGGTGTTGTTGCCGCTGCCACCACCGCCCCAAATGCGGTCGTCCCCATCCCCCCCATCAATGAAGTTGGCGCCCGATCCGCCATCGATCGTGTCATTACCGCCCATCCCATAGAGGGTGTCATCGCCCTGCCCACCATCGATGCGGTCGCCGTCTTCGGTACCTGTGTGAAGATCGTTACCGGGGGTAGGATAAAAAGTGGCCATCGTACAAACCTGAAATGATGAATTACCAACTGAATACGACGCTGCTCACCTTGATCGGCGTCGATCGCCTTGCTCGTCCGCAATTAAGGTCAGCCCTTAATTAGGCGCGTTGCGTTGGTCACATTCTCACTTGATTTGATATTTACGAAGCGATTTGATTTTAAAATTTTATCAATAACCAAGTTAGTAATTAAATATACCAACCTCCCAATCTATTGTTTAAATTTTAAATAAAATCAGGGACGTTAATAAACCTTATTTAAAAAATGATATGTTGATGCTGCAGATAAAAAGGCGGCGCAGACAAATCTGCGCCGCCTCTCGTTAAAATCATAAGCTATGAGTTAGATAAAATCGAACTCGTTGGCCAATAGAATGGTATCACCACCGGCAAAGGTTAACATTGTTCCGTCGCTGCGTTCGACTGCAGTATAGTTTCGCCCTCCGACATCAAGAATATCGATGCCTGCATCGAAACCGACGACAGTATCATGCCCATCACCCGCACGGAAAATCAGCGTATCGACGTGACCGTCGCCCGGCGCATTCCGGTTGTAATATTCGCCATTTGCGGAAATCAGGTCATTGCCACGACCACCGGTAATGGTATCGCGCCCCTCGCCGCCTTCCAAGGTATCATTTCCGCGCGAGCCCGTCAGCTGATCATTGCCCCAACGGGTATTGAAACGGATGCCGACGTTATTTGCACCGATTGAGGCATTGGCCGCAGTGACCACATCATTCGCGCGATGGGTCCAGCCATTCTCAAACTCGTAGAAGTGCAAGGTGCTGGTCACGCCACCCATGGTCGTCGTCGCCACACCACTTTCAGCGGTGGTGAAAGTCACGCGAGCGCCGGTCGTTCCGTTGGCGTTGACCGACCAGATGTTGATCAGGTCACCAATTCCTTCTCCGCCCTCGCCGCCATAGATGGTATCATTGCCAGGGGCGACGTTATCGCCCAATCCCCAGCGAATGTTCTCATTGCCCGTGCCGCCATAAATCAGATCGTGACCCGTGCTGGATTGAATGAAATCATCGCCGGCACCGCCATAGATCGTGTCATTGCTGCTGCCGCCGTCGATCACATCATCCCAGGCCGAACCGGTGATGTGATCCTTGCCGCCGCCGCCATAGATCGAGACGCCATGGGCCGGAGTATTCCCATGGGCCGGGGTCAAGCGCGCATCGGCGGCGGAAATCACATCCGCCCCGCCGGTTCCATAGAGACGCTCGATCCCGCGGAACGTCAGGACCTGATTGCCAATCGTGACCGTGCCATCCTCGGTCGCGGTAAAGCGAATGGTTGCACCGACCGAGCCGTTGATATGCAGCCTGTCGCCGCCCGGGTTGCCCGGAGTGTAGTAATTGGGGTCATAGCTTTCGCCGTCATTGCCCCCAAAGATCGTGGCATTTCCGTCGCCACGGCCCCAATAAATCTGATCATCCCCGCCAAGAGCGTCAATTGTGCGCCCATTATAGGGGCCACGAATCACGTCATTTCGAGCTGTCGGCATTCAATTCCTCATTTACTGCGCTACCTTAGATGTCTTTCGGGCCGCATGTCATGCCCTGCCCGATGGCGCTTTGTCCAAGGCAGTATCGACGCCTATATAACATTTCATAATTCAGCCGCGCGGGTCAGTTGAACGGATCGGCGCCCTTTGGCTTGAAGCCGAAAATCATCGGCGGATAACAGCCAAAGATCAGACAATGAGGAAGTCGCGGCATTCTTATCCCCGCGCGGGTTGAGCAGCACCGCCTTGACGCAGATAGCGACGTGCCAAAATTGCTCCCAGCATGATTTGTATTTGATTATACAGCATAATCGGCAAAACGATCATGCCAAACCCTGGTGCACCTGCAAAAAGGACCTGAGCAAGCGGCAATCCAGAAGCAAGGCTTTTCTTCGATCCACAGAAAACTGCGGCAATCTCGTCTTCGCGGGTAAAGCCCAAAAATTTGGCGCCTTGCGTGGTGAAAAGAACAACGACAATCAGCAAGATTGTGCAAATGACCACGGCAGCCAATAGCCCGCTAAGGGGCAATACTTGCCAAAGCCCCGCCGTAACCGATTGAGAAAACGCCGAATAGATGATCAGAACAATGACCCATTGGTCATAATTGGACAAGAAGGTCTTGTTGCGCCCCAGCCACCCTCCGATCCAAAGATGTGCAATCTGGCCCAAGCCGAATGGCAAAAGCAGCTGAAGGCATACATCCTGAAATGTCCGGCCCAGATCCATGGCCGAGGCTGCAGATGAATCGATCAGCAGGCTCATCAGCAAAGGCGTCAATAACAGGCCAAATACATTTGATCCGGCCGAGTTGCAGACAGCTGCTGGCACATTACCGCGCGCCATCGCCGTATAGGCAATGGAGGAGGACACAGCCGAAGGCAGCACTCCCAGATATAAGAAGCCCAGCATCAAATCAGCGGGCACGATGCTTTGTGGCAGCAGCCGAAGTGGTTGGACGATCAGAGGAAAGACCACAAATGTCGTTGCCAGAATGAACAGGTGCAATTGCCACTGCTTCAGGCCTGCAAGAATGGTTTTGGGCGACAATGCGGCGCCATGCAAAAAGAACAAAAGCGCGACGCCAAACGTCCCCAGCCCGTCCACAAAGACCGCCATCTGGCCGGTGGCGGGAAATGCGGTTGCAAGCACCACCGCAGCGATCATCAAAAGAAGGAAAGGGTCCAGTTTCATGACGGTCCAATCAGGCTAGTTTATGCCAGCGGCCAGCTGCGCGCTTGCCGAGGAGAGCGCTGCTGTGTAGTCCATCAGACAATTGGTCTGCAAATTGGTCTGGAGCACCGGGTGTCGGTAAAGCAGCGCATCACCACTGCCGAAGTCATCCTTTACCTGCGCGACAGGTTGGACAACGGCATCTGGCAGGCCCAAGAGCGTTTGCCAGCCGAGCGTGATCTTGCCATCCTAATAGGGTGCAGCCGCGCCACTTTGCGACGCGCCCTGCGTGATCTGGAAATCGAGGGGCTGATCTGGCGCCACCACGGCAAGGGAACCTTTGTGGGCTCTGCCCCGCATGGGCTGAACCGTCCACTTGAACGTGTGATCGAGACCGCATCTATTCGCGACCTGATCGAGGCCCGTCTGGTCTATGAACCCGCACTGGCTGCGGCCGCAGCCGAAAATGCCTCGCCTGACGATATTGCCTTGATGCGGCGGCTTGCCCAGCAAACCGGCGAGGCACGCGATTGGCGCGATTATGAAACGCGCGACGATGCCTTTCATAAATCCATCGCGCAGGCGTCGGGAAATCCGCTGCTGATTGCGATTTATGCCAATCTGGTGTCGTTACGCGGGCGCGCGGTTTGGCAAAGACAGCATGACGCCGTGTTTCGGCTGGCGCGGCGGTTGGAATATTCCACGGCACAAAGTTCAATGCATCTTGCCGTCGTGGATGCCATCACTGCCCATGACGGTGCAGCGGCCCATGCCGCAATGTCAGCGCATCTGCGCGCGATCCGTGACCTTTTGGCCCAATCCGCCAGCAGCCCAAACCGGGGGTGAGCGGCTTTAGAGCGTTCAAAAAGGAAAGCCCTTTCGCGACGCGGCATATTGGCGAATATGCTCAAAACGCAATCGCGCTGCGGATAGAATTGGCCCGCTGACGGTTCTGGCAAAACCATTGGGCAGGTTTGCCTCGACCTCATCGAAAAGAGTGGGCGAATATTGGACCAGCTGCGCAAATGCCCGATCTATCACCGCATCACCCAAATCGGCCAATCTTGCGGTCTGCGCAAAGTGGCGCGGGTGAATTTGATCTATCCGATAGTGACGACTGGCCCCGATTGCCGCCATTGCCATTTGCAATTGCTGATGCCGCACCTGCCCCGATGCTCGCGCGGGTTCCGCGCTTAGAATATCGTAAAGCGGGGTCATGCGAAAACCAGCCGGCTCTAGAAAAATCGAAAAGTTCTTGGCATGACCATCCGTCGCCCCGATCATCCAAAAAAAGATCTGGGCGGCTAAGAAGGTCGCGCGATCTGCTATTGCGTTCGCAGAGCCTGCCAATAACCTTAGGCAGTCCACCATACCCGGCCCGCCATCCTGTTCATATTTACGCGTCGAGGTGACTCCCATGGTCTGACACAGATCCTCTTGCGGCAGGCGCAAACGGCGGCCCTTGGACAATCTGCGATCAAAGCGCTGAATGACCAGAGCATCAAATCCGTCGAAGTTTTCAATGTGAGCGTCGTTTGCTTCAAAGCCAAAGGCACGGGCCAGACGCAGACATAGCAGCTCATTCTCAAGGCTCGTGCTCATGTCGATGCCATGCAGCAACTGCCCCATTCGGGTCTTGATCAAATGTGTGGTTGCGGTCAGTCCCAATGGCAAGCGCCATCCGTCATCCCACAAAAGCGAGGTCTTTTCCTGCGCGCCAGCCACCGAGATGCGAAAAGCGTGATCGCGAGACAGGCCAAGGGGATGACGGCCAAGCCCGCGCAACATTGTTGCGATCTGGTGATGGTCCAAAGGAATGCTGTCGGTCTGAAAAGGATCGCCAGGTGCTTCATCTTCGGGCAAGAACTGCAGCGCACCAACACAATCGCGCCCAATTACCGCCAAAAGCGCATGTGGATCATCCCCCCCTGCCCCCATGCGCTCGGCCAAGGCCCGCCGCAGCGCACCATTATCGGGCAGTAGATTGTCAAATACCGCCAACACTTTGGGCCCGTGCTGACGCTGATCCCCCAATGGCAAGGCCAATGACACTGCGAAAGCATGTGACCAGCCCAGCCAATCTTCATGATAGCGAAAACTTGTCGCGCCATCGCTTTCGCGCAATAGCGTGCCCACCCGTCGCCCGTTCATATAGACGGCCAGGGGAATATCGCGCCGACGTCGACCCATCAGAAAATATCCTCGATCTGCGCGGCAGATCCAGCGTCGCGGGCCACGAATTGCAAATCCATATCCAGCGCCGCCAAGAGTGCAAGCAATGTTGCGGCACTTGGATTTGTCACCCCATTCTCGATATTCGAGATATGGTGGGCGCGGATCCCGGCCAGGCTGCCCAACTCTGCCTGCGTTATCCCTTTGCTGCGACGAAGACGGCGCAGGATCTGGCCGATCTCGGCAATCGATCGTGGCGTCATGTCACCCCCATCTGTCTACAGTGGAATGTATATATCAGAAAAATACGCCAAAGTGTATATTAATCATTTATACACCATACTGTGCAAATGGATCAAACAACCTCGTCGAAGATGCCCGGCTCTAAATCTTCCCAAAAGGCGATGATGGCCTGAGCATTCAAAGCAGAGCTCCAGCCATGGCGGGCAAAGTCCGAACGGTCCAGTTCACCTTCGAGGCGCGATAGAAAAAGGCGGCGATCTGCGTCACGTTGGGTTGGGTTTCGGGCGTCAGCAATTTCGCGCACGCGCGCAATGCGGTCCAATCGCCAGCGCCGCTCGACATCGATGGCGCGTCTGCGCTGCGCCTCGACAGCCTCGGCCTCGCGACGCGCGGTATCACGCTGCTGTGCGGCAAGCAAAATCTCGGGTGAAGGCGATGCAGTGACCTCGTCGCCCAGAAAGCCGTCGCGCAGGGCCGCTGACAGATAACGCACCGGGCTTTTGACCCCCTGTTGGTTTGCCACATATTCCAGCTTGTCGGTGACGACCTCTTCACCATGCTCGGCAATCCACTGCCGCGCCAACCGCTCGCTGACGCCAAGTGCGGTGAGACGCTGGAAAGTCTGGCCCCCTTGAACGCCATCGGTCTCGACAGCGGCATCGAAGGTCTGAAGGGGGGCGTTTTCCTTGATCAAAAATCGCAACGCAACGACCGCCCTGCCCTCTTTTCGGGTATCAACCGTCAGCTCGATATTCGAGGTCTCGTTTACCTCTTGAACGGCAGGCTTGATGATCTTGGCATTCAGATGCTTGTAGTTTTCGTAATAGGTACTGCCATCGACCCCCATCAGGCGCCGAAACAGATCAAGGGGCCACCAACCGGTGCTGCCCGTGCGCACAAAACGATAACAGTTTTCATAAAGTGCCAGCGCATGACCGCTGGAAAAGCGCTTTTGGATATTCAGGTTAATCAGGGCAAAGACCTTTGGGTCATGCAGCTTTTCAGCCAGAGCGGGCGAATAGGAATATTCGCACACGCCGCCCCGCAAGCGCGCGTAAGACAACAGCGCCGAGACGCCCCACTCTTGCCGACCCTTGTCATCAAGCATGTCCCATTCGGCAACCGTCTCGGCAAGACTGCGAAGCGCTTGTTTGAGCGTCTCCATATCGTTGGAGTTATAGCCGATCATCATCGACAGCGTACGCGCGTCAATGCGATGGCTGGGCCGCGTCATCAGGTTATCATATGCATTCAGCAGCAAGACATTCGAAAGCTTGCGTTGCAGCAAGGTCAGCTTGCCCGACACATGAATTGCCGCCACATTCTTTTTGACCGAGCCACGCCGCAGCGCGCCTGTTAGGGCTAATTCCTGCTCTGCCATCTGTTCCTCAAACCTGCTCGCGACCCGTGTGCCGGATTCTATGCCCTAGTATTGCAGAACAGGCACCCATCATCAAGAATTTGATGGGTGCCTATGAGACGCAAGAGGCCATCCCGTAAATGGATACCTATTCCGTAGGCAGGAGATTGAAAGGGACCCATTTGCGGGTTTACTCGATCCCGATCTGCCTTCGGCCGGCTCCCTATCTGGCTGATTTCGCCCAAGACCGTATCTTGATACCAGAAATCCCGAGAATCAGAGCCTTTCCCCCTGTAAATGGGTTCTCATCGCACCGTATAAGGGTGCCCATCGTACCGTATCAGGGTACCCGCTTTCCAAAAATATATTTAAAATCAATGATGAGCTCGTGGTAAAGATCTTAAAGGATCTTAAAGAATCTCAACTATATTGGTGTGTGCCATTTACGGTTTTTGTGGGTTTCGCTGCGAAACCCATGCTTAGGACAGATTTGTTTCCATCTGCTTCGCGCATGTGCGATAGTTACCGATATAAGCTATAAAAATCGGCACATCACACAGGCAAGCGCAATATGTCGAAGAAACCGGAAAGTACCCTGCCCCCCTATTTTTCTCTAGACCCAGAAGAAGCCGCCGCCCGCTTGGGAGAGCCTATCGACACTGCCCGATTCGCGAAAGCAGCGGCTTTTGCCGCGCGCGGGCGGGTTGATCTAGCAAAGCGCGGCTATGCCCCTGATGGCACGAAGCGTTTGCGGCTGTTCTCGACTTGGGAGATCTGCAAATATCTGATCCCCGTTGCCGCCGCGCATTTGCGGCGCGTGTTGAAGCAGAATCCCGATTTGCCCCAGGGGATTGGTGAGGGCGGGACAAAATGGTTTTCCCTCGAAGAGGTCATGTTGCTGCGCGATCACTTTGCGCAAGAAGGGGCCAGCACCAAGGAATACCGCCCCTATCGCCCCAAGGGCTTGCCCGCCAAGGTAATTGCGGTGGCCAACTTCAAGGGCGGAGTCGGTAAGACGTCGACGGCTGCCCATCTTGCGATGTCGGCCGCGCTTGATGGCTACCGCGTCCTGGTCATCGACCTGGATAGCCAGGGCTCGATGACCTCCATCATGGGGGGAAAGGTGCCGGATGAATGGCAGACCGTTTTCCCGCTGATGGCCAAGGATTACGCGCTGGCCTTGCTGGCTGAAAACAAGGTGCGCGAGGCGCAGGGCGAAAGCCCCCTGCCCTTCGACGAAACCTTGTCCGAGGCGCTGAAGATCACCGCAAGTGATGTCATACAGAAAACTCATTGGCCAAACATCGATTTGATAGGTGCGCAGCTTAACCTTTATTGGGCAGAGTTTCAGATCCCGGTCTGGCGGATGGCGTTGCGAGGCTGGCCGCTTTGGGATGCATTGACAGGCTTTCTAGAGCGCGAGCATGTGCTTGATAACTACGACATCATCTTGCTCGATACGCCGCCGGCCCTTGGCTATCTGACCATCAACGCGCTGGCAGCCGCTGATATTTTGCTGGTTCCGCTCGGTGCCTCTTTCCTGGAGTTCGATTCCACCGGTCGCTTTTTCGACATGCTCTATTCGACCTTTGCCAGCATTGAGGATGGCGAAAACTCGGTGCGCAGGCGTCAGGGATTGCCTGAAATGAAGTTCGAATGGGATGTCGTGCGCGCCATCATCACGCGCTTTGATGCGGGTCAGCAAACCAACCTTGCCAATGTCATCAACGCCTATTTTGGTGATTTCATGACCACCTATCGCCAGGATTTTACGGCCTTGGTTGGGCAAGCTGGCGAGCAGGTTAATGGTATCTATGAAGCAGATTACCGCGACTTTAACCGCGACACCTATGTTCGTGGCCGCGAGGCATTCGATCGCACCTATGCCGAGGTCAAAGAACTGCTGATAGGTGCCTGGTGGCGGGATCAGGCGATGATGGATAAGGAGAATGAGCGTGGCTAAGCGTCGTCAGCTGCAAGCCCCAACCCGAGAGGAATTGCGGGCAATTGAAGAAGGTTTCGCGCGCGAAACCCTGCGTGAGCCTTTATCCATGTCGATGCCGATTGCCTCGGTCGCTGCCGAGGCCGCGGCACTGATGCCGGTCGCCTCAGTCGAAGAGCGCAGCGAGGCAGCCCGCAATCGCCGTGACGCCGAAACCTTGCGGGATGCGGATGCGCGTGGCCTGTTGGCGCATGAAGTCGCGCTTTCGGCGATTGGCAGCGAAGAGATGGTGCGCGATCGCATGGCGCTTGATCCCGAGGAAATGTCCGAGCTGCGCACCTCGATCCAGACGCACGGGCTGCGCTTGCCAATCGAGGTTTTCGAGCTGGCGGTTCCACGTGCCGGGGTTATCTATGGTTTGATTTCCGGCTATCGCAGGCTTGCCGCTTTCCGGGCCTTGCTTGCCGAGACTGGAAGCGAACTCTATGCCCGCATTCCTGCCATTGTTCGCAAGCCAGATGGCGCCGCCAATGCCTTTGTCGCAATGGTCGAAGAAAACGAGATCCGCTCGGGGTTAAGTCAGTATGAACGGGGCAGGGTTGCGGTTGTTGCTACCGAAAATGGGGCCTTCACCTCGGTAGATGCGGCAATCGACGCGCTGTTTGCGTCGGGATCCAAGGCAAAGCGGTCAAAGCTACGCTCGTTCGCATGGGTTCATGAAGAGCTTGGCGATCTGTTAAACTACCCGCAAGCTTTGTCCGAGCGTCAGGGGCTAAGACTTGCTGGCGCCTTACGGGCTGGGGATGCTGACCAGTTGCGTCAGGCGCTTGCATCGGGTGTAGCCGGGGATGCAGACGAGGAATGGCGTAGGCTTGAAGCGGTGATCCTTCAGGCCGAAGATGCACCACGCGATACCAGCCGAGGCGGGCGGCCGCGCCGTACGACCGCGCCAATGCGCGTCATCGAGCTGAGAAATGGCCTGACAATCCGACATGAGACCGGCTCCAAGGGACATACCATTCATATCGATGGTGCGATTGATCCGCAGCTGATCGAACAGGCCATACGCTCACTCGAGAATATCCTTGACCGTTAAGTGACTTTGGGGGTTTCGCACGCGAAACCCCCACTGAATGACGTTAACAGGGGGCGTGCTAATGAAAGGTACCCATTTACAGGGCGAGCATTCGCTGGCCTGATGTCGCGGTCAAACCTGGCCCCAAAAGATCGCGCTAGACGGCAAGCAACACGATCGACAATGTAGGCACAGCGGATCTTGGCGAGGAGGCCAAAGATGTCCTTGGGCAGGTTGGATCGATGGTTCAGGCACCATACCGCGGCTGTTCGCGCGTGGCCGCTTTCCGGCTCAGTGCACGCGCCCGCTCTCAGCTCTCATAATCGCTCGGGTGGATGTGAATGAAGATCGAAGCTTTCGACTACATCATTGTCGGTGGCGGTTCGGCGGGTTGTGTGATTGCGGCGCGATTAAGCGAAAATCCCAACCTGCGCGTCTGCCTGATCGAAGCCGGGGGCAGGGACAGCCATCCCCTCATTCACATGCCTGTTGGGTTTGCAAAGCTGACCTCTGGTCCCATGACATGGGGGCTCACGACTGCTCCGCAACAGCACGCAAACAACCGCGAAATCCCATATGCACAGGCCCGTGTACTTGGCGGCGGATCGTCCATCAACGCCGAGGTGTTTACCCGAGGCCATCCAAGCGATTACGATCGTTGGGTCGATGAAGGCGCAACGGGCTGGGGTTTTGCCGATATAAAACCCTATTTTCTGAGGTCCGAGGGCAATTCCATGTTTTCCGGTGAATGGCACGGCACCGACGGGCCGCTTGGGGTGTCAAACGCCGGATATCCAAGCCAACTAAGCCGCGCTTTCGTCAAAAGCTGTCAAGAGGCAGGCCTTCCTTATAATCCTGATTTCAATGCTGCGGTGCAGCAAGGGGCAGGGCTCTACCAGACGACCACACGAAACAACCGGCGCTGCTCGGCTGCGGTCGGATACCTGCGCCCGGCACTGTCACGTACCAATCTGAAGGTCGTGACCCGGGCGACGGTTCTGCGGATCGTTTTCGAGGGGCGTCGCGCGGTCGGAATCGAATATCTCGCCAATAAAGCCAGCCAGCCCCAAGTCGCACGCGCCGAACAAGAGGTCATCGTGACCGCCGGCGCGATTGGATCGCCCAAGCTGATGATGCTGTCTGGCGTTGGCCCGGCCGAGCATCTGCAAGCGCACGGGATCGACATTGTGCAGCATTTACCTGGCGTCGGCCAGAACCTCCAAGATCACTTTGGCATCGATATCGTCGCCGAACTCAAAGGGCATGAAAGCCTCGACAAATACAGCAAGCTGCATTGGATGCTCTGGGCGGGCCTTGAATACTTGCTGTTTCGCAATGGCCCGGTCGCCTCCAATGTGGTTGAGGCTGGGGCTTTCTGGTATGCTGGTCCCGGCCTGAGCTGCCCGGACCTTCAGTTTCACTTTCTGGCCGGGGCAGGGGCCGAGGCAGGGGTTCCCTCGGTGCGCAAAGGCCGTTCGGGTATCACGCTTAACAGCTACACCCTGCGGCCCAAATCGCGCGGGTCGGTGACACTGCGCAACTCAGATCCGCGCGCCTTGCCGATGATCGATCCGAACTTTCTCGCTGATCCCGACGATGTGCGTGTCTCGGTCGAGGGGATTCGCATCAGTCGCGACATTCTCGCTCAGGCGTCACTGAGTAAGTATATCCACGAGGTCAGCTATCCCGATACCAAGACCACAACCCAAGCGGACCTCGAGGCCTATGCCCGGCAATATGGGCGCACCTCCTATCACCCGGTCGGTACGTGTAAAATGGGCGGCGACGAGATGTCCGTGGTCGGCCCGGATTTGCGTGTTCACGGGCTCGAGGGGCTGCGCATCTGTGACAGCTCCGTCATGCCGTCTTTGATCGGCTCTAACACCAACGCGCCCACGATCATGATTGCCGAGCGTGCGGCAGATCTCCTTCGCGGTCCCCACTGACCTCTGTACCCCCAAACTGGCTCCTTAAGCCTGAGCAAGGCAAACAGCCTCGCACGCCCCAATCTAGGGGCTAGGTTCGGCCTTTCTTCATCATCAAAATACCCATCTTTGCGACCACGCACTCTGGGGGATCGCAGCTCTGCACGTCCATCTCACCAACTCGGACCGGCGGCTGGTTGGGATACGATGATGAATTGTCCATTTGACCGAACTGTGGCAATATTTCGCAGGCTGATTTGAATTCAAATTTCCGATACTCGGCCTGCTTTGCGTCAGAGTTGCCTACCTTTCTTATCCTAAAGCAATGATAATACGCCAAAATTCTGTCAACTCGATATAAGATCTTGTCTTTGCCTTAGGAACGGGTCCAGAGAGAGCGTGTCAAAATGTCGCAAGACTTTTGTGTGAAGGAGAGATGCGCATGTCAGAGATTTCAAATGGAATGTCGCGGCGTAACCTGCTGGCCATGGTCGGTTTCGCCGCCGGTGCCTCAGCAATGTATTCGGCTATGGCCGGTATGGGTTACGCAGGCACTTCCGATTACAAGGGACCGGTCAAGCTTGAGGGCGATGTCAAAGGGACGTCGGTTCTGATCCTTGGCGCGGGTCTTGCTGGTATGACCGCAGCATACGAGCTGCGCAATGCCGGTTATAAAGTCCAGGTTCTGGAATATCGCGAAAAAGCTGGTGGCCGTTGCTGGACGCTGCGTGGCGGCGATGTTTACACCGAACTCGGTGGCTTCAAGCAAGAGGTCAAATTCTCGGAAGGGAACTACCTCAACCCCGGCCCGTGGCGCATTCCGTCGGACCACTATGCAGTTTTGGACTATTGCAAGCGTTTCGGCGTCAAGCTCGAGCCGTTCATCCAGCAAAACTATAACGCCTATCTGCACAGCACCGATGCGTTCAACGGTGAGCCGCAGCGTTTCAAAAAGATCCAAGCCGATTACCGCGGCCAGATCTCCGAGCTTCTGGCGAAAGCCGTCCATCAGGACAAGCTTGACGAGCTGGTGACCGACGAGGATGCAGCAATTCTGGTGGAATCGCTCAAGAACTACGGTGTTCTGAACGACGATCTGGAATATGTGAAATCTGACGCAACCTCGGGCTACCGCGGTTGGGAAAAAGAGCCGGGTGGCGGCGTTGGTGCTGCTCCGGTCGCATCCGAAATCATCTCGTTGAAAGACATCCTGCAGGGTCGCCTGTGGAATGATCTGATCACGGGTGAATCGATCGACCACCAGGCTGCAATCTTCCAGCCGATCGGCGGCATGGATATGATTGCTCAAGGCTTTGAAAAAGAAGTCAAAGACCTGATCACCTACAATGCCAAGGTCATCAAGATCCGTGGCGGTGACAACGGCGTTGAAGCGACTTATGTCGATTCCAACGGCGGCACCGAAGAAAAGACCGTCAAGGCCGATTACTGCATCTGCACGATCCCCTTCTCGGTTCTGGGTCAGATCGATCACAATTTCGGCTCGGAAATGACCGCTGCGATTGATGACGTGTCCTATGCGTCCTCGGTCAAAGTTGGCCTCGAATTCAAGCGCCGCTTCTGGGAGCAGGACGAGCAGATCTTCGGTGGCATTTCCTATACCAATACCCCGATCACGCTGATCTCGTATCCGTCGACCAACTTCTTCAGCGATGGCCCTGGCGTTTTGCTGGCTGCCTATTCCTGGGGTGCGGCCTCGTATCAGTTCAATGCGGTCCCCGCAGAAGAGCGGATCGAGAAAGCGCTGGAATTCGGCTCGCTCATCCACAAGCAATATCGCGATGAATATTCGAACGGTGTTGCCGTTGCATGGCACCGCGTGCCGTGGACGCTTGGCTGCTACGGCGAATGGCGCGACATGGACGCCCATTACGACAACGCATGCAAGATGGATCAGCGTACGCTGATGGCGGGCGAGCATATCTCCTATCTGCCGGCATGGCAGGAAGGCGCTATCTTGTCCTCGCTCAATGCCATCGAGCGTCTGCACAAACTCGTCACCGGCGCGTAAGCGGAAACGAAGGGAAACTAGCTATGAAACGTCAAATCTCTTTGGCCGTTTTCGCCGCTGCCCTTGCGGTTTCGGGTGCGGCTTTCGCTCAGGACTTCGTCCAAAGCGGTGCGGCTGCCGGACTTCCGCAAAAGGAAGGCAAAGAAATCTACAACGCAATCTGCTCGGCATGCCACATGCCGGACGGGCAGGGCGCTGTTGGTGCGGGCCACTATCCGGCACTTGCCAAGAACGAGTTCGTCGAATCCCCCGAGGCCGTCACGGCCTGGGTGATCAACGGCTACAAAGGCATGCCTCCGCTGGGTGGCGTTCTTGATGACGCTCAAATTGCCGAAGTTGTGAATTACGTTCGCCACAATCTTGGTAATAACTATGAGGGCGAGACTACGGCCGAAGAAGTCGCCGCAGCTCGTTGATGATGGAAGGGCCCCTCGGGGCCCTTTTTTCACCGCGTTACATGATAAGGACATTTTTGATGAAAAAAACCTTCGCCCTTGCCGCCGCACTTTGCGCAGCTCCGCTGCTGGTTCATGCCGAGGATGTCGTCCGTCACAAGACCCCCGGCTCTGACTTCCCGATCGCACGTGCGGTCGAAGTTCCGGCGGGCAAGACGACCGTTTATGTCAGCGGAATGGTCCCCTCGGTTGCAGACGAGAAAGCGGATCCCAAGACCCCCGAGGCTTGGGGTGATACCAAAACCCAGACCGAAAGCGTGCTGAAATCGATCGAGGCAACGCTGAAGGATCTGGACCTGACCATGGGCGATGTCGTCAAAATGCAGGTCTACCTTGTCGCTCCCGAAGGGCAGGCTGCCGATTTCGCGGGCTTCATGGAGGGCTATACCCAGTATTTCGGGACGCAAGCTCAGCCGAACCTGCCGGCACGTTCGGCTATGATCGTCAACAAGCTGGTTAACCCGAACTGGCTGGTCGAGATCGAAGTGACGGCCGTTCGCCCCTAAGGCACAGCGAATTCCTCATCCGGCCGGCCTCAGGCTGGCCGGATGGTTTACGGGCTAAGAAGCGGGCTCAACCGCATCCTTGCATCGCGGGCTTGCGCCAATCGGGATCGCAGGTCAGCATCACCTCGGCGTGACGGATGCCGGGCAGGGCGATGACTGCCTTTTCAACGGCAACTTTTTGCATCGTCGTCACGGGCGAATTATGGTTCGCGCAGTTAAGCGTGATCCAGACGTTGTCTGCCTCTAGCGCGACTTCGCCGATCAGGCCCAATTCCGTCAGCCTGCGCCCGGATTGAGGGTCGCGAACCCCGGCCAAGGCGCTGTGAACGGCATTCAGCCGGTCACAATACTCGCAAGCCCGCAGATTGCTCTGCACAGGCAAACGCGCCTTGGCTCGCCGTTTCGCCATGACCATATCCAGCAAGTTCCGGCCCATGGCCGGACGGAGCTTAAAGCGCCTCATAGTCGGGTCTTACACCTTATTGCATTAGGGCGGGCAGGGCCTGTCCCTGATCCAAAATATCGCCGAATCTTAAAATAACGGCCTTTCGGGTGTCGGACCTTGCGCTAGATCAAGTATTTGTGATGCCAGCTTTCTTTAACACGGGGCCGGGCGCTTTTGGGGCCAAAGGGTCTTGCGGTGATAGGCCTCGCCGATGGCCAAGATCTCGCGGTCCTGCCCATGCGCCCCGATGAGCTGCATACCCATTGGCAAGCCGTTTGCACCAAAGCCCACAGGCACGTTCAGCGAACATAGTCCGATCAGCGAAACCGGGACCACGACCTCCATCCAGCGGTGATAGGTGTCCATTTTCTGGCCATTGATGCTTTCGGGCCAGCGCCAGTCGATGGGAAAGGGCCAGACCTGGGCCGTGGGCATCACCCATGCGTCGTAATCCGCAAAAAGGCGATGGGCATGGGCATACCAACGCGAGCGCGTCATTGAGGCTTGATAGGCGGCATCGGCGGTAAGGGATGCGCCATTTCCGATTTCCCATTGCGATTCAGGCTTGAGCTGGGCGCGGCTATCGGGGTTGTCCCACAGCGCCTTTTTCGCGCCGTGGTTCAGCATGGCACGCAATGTCGTCCACGAATGCCACAGCTTTTCGGCGGGATAGGGGGGCGAAAGGGGGATCACTTCGGCGCCCAGACCGCGCAGCACATCCAGGCCGCTTTCGCAGGCGGCCAGAATGCCCGGCTCGCAGGGATAGGCCCCGTCCCAATCGCCTAGCCATGCGATGCGTTTGCCCTGCAGGCTGTCCGGGGCGGTGATCGTCGGCGTCAGGTAATCTGCGGCGGGCAGACCAAAGGGCATCTGCGGGTTGGCCCCCGCGATCACGCTAAGCAGCCGCGCAAGGTCTTGTACGTTGCGCGCCATCGGGCCTTCTGTGGCCATGGTCGAGAAAAAGCTTTCGCCGCCCGCCTCGCCGGGGACCAAGCCCCAGCTGGGTCGATAACCATAGATGTTACAGAATGCCGCGGGGTTGCGCAGGCTGCCCATCATATCCGAGCCATCTGCAATCGACAGCATGCCGGTGGCCAACGCCGCGGCAGCACCGCCAGACGAGCCTCCGGCCGTTTTATCGACGGCATAGGGATTGGATGTCGCGCCATGGACCGGATTAAAGGTATGGCTGCCATGGCCCCATTCGGGGGTATTGGTCTTGCCGATGACAATCGCGCCTGCGGCCTTGATCCTTTGGACCATCAGCCCGTCCTCGACCGGCACGTAATCGGCAAACAGCGGTGATCCAAAGGTGGTGCGAATGCCCTTGGTCGGCATCAGATCCTTGATGGCAATCGGTATGCCATGCAGCAGTCCCAACATCGGGGTGTTATCCAGCGCGCGGGCCTCGGCCATCAGCTCATCTGGGTCGCGCAGCGACACGATGGCATTGATCGCGGGATTGACCTGGGCAATGCGCGCCAGGGTCGCTGACATGATCTCTGAGGGGCGCAGGCGGCCTGCGCGGACCTCGGCCACCATCTCGCCCGCAGAAAGATTGGTTATCGACATGGCCTATCCTTTGAAAAAATTGCGGTATGTGTCGCGCAGCAGGTTCTTTTGAACCTTGCCCATGGTGTTGCGTGGCAGGCTTTGGGCAAAGACATAGGCCTTGGGCTGCTTGAAGCGTGCAAGATGGCCCTGCAGCGCGGCCTCAAGTTGCTTGGCGTCGGGGGCGGTATCCTTTTGGGGGACAATCACCGCGATCACTGCTTCGCCGAAATCGGCATGGGGCACGCCGATGACCGCGCTTTCCAGAACACCGGGCTGCGGGTCCAGGACCAATTCGATCTCTTTGGGATAGATATTATACCCGCCCGAAATGATCAGATCCTTTTGGCGCCCGACAATGGTGACATAGCCTTCCGCATCAATGACACCCAGATCGCCGGTGATGAAAAAGCCATTCTCACGCAGCTCCTCGCGGGTCTTTTCGGGCATTTGCCAATATCCTGCAAAGACATTGGCCCCGCGCACTTCGATCATGCCTGCGGTATTGGCAGGCAGTTCGATCCCGGTTTCGGGATCTGTGATCTTGACCTCGACCCCGGGCAAGGCAGGGCCGACGGTTCCGGGACGCCTGTCACCCTCATAGGGGTTCGAGGTCGTCATATTGGTTTCGGTCATGCCATAGCGTTCAAGGATGCGATGGCCCGTGCGCGCCTCGAATTGGCGATGCGTTTCAGCCAGAAGAGGGGCTGATCCCGAGGTGAAAAGCCGCATCTGCCGTGTCATCGCCTGGTCAAACCCCGGCTCATCCAGCAGGCGCGTGTAATAGGTCGGAACGCCCATCATCGTGGTGACGCGCGGCAGCCATTCCATCGCCTGATCCGCCTTGAAGCCCGGCAGAAAGACCATTGCTGCGCCCGATAAAAGCGCGACGTTCGAAGCCACAAACAGGCCGTGGGTATGAAAAATCGGCAGCATATGCAGCAAGATGTCATCAGGGGTAAAGCGCCACTCATCCACCAAGACGCGCGCGTTCTCTAGCAGGTTGCGCTGGGTCAGCATCGCCCCTTTGGATCGCCCGGTGGTTCCCGATGTATAAAGGATGGCGGCCAAGTCATCTGAGGCCCGATCTGTTGGCACCAGCGCCGTGGGTGCTGCGGCCGCCAAATCTGTCAAAGAGCCCGCACCCGACGCGTCCATCGTCGCAAAGCCAGCGCCAAGGCGGGCCGCAATCGGACTTAGATCTGCGCCCTTTGCGGGATCGCCCAACAGCAGCCGCGCGCCCGAGTCTTCAAGGAAATAGGCCAGCTCCTCGGGGGTATAGGCGGTGTTGAGGGGCAAAAAGACCACGCCCACGGCCAGCGAGGCGGCGTAAAGCGCCAAAGCTTGTGGGGATTTCTCGACCTGCACAGCCAGCCGATCCCCCGGCGTTAGTCCAAGTTCGCGCAGGGCATGGCCATATTGATGTGCCATTGCGACAAACGCGCGCCCCGAAATTTCGGACCCATTTGCCAGATACAACAGCACCCGGTCACGATCAGACCATGGCGCGATCAAGGCGTCATAAAGCGGGTTGGGCATAGCGTCCTCCTTGCGCGTTCCATCCGGTTTAAGCTTGCCCATGAAGGGGGAACAGTCCAGCGCCGCAGATATCCGCCACAGGTCTCAGTCGACGGGTCGGATAACGCCATAAGCCCATTGGTTTGCGCAGAAATACATCCTTAGGTTGTGCATCACGGCGACGTGATTTAAACGTGATCGTGCCGCCCCAGGCAATGAGGGGGGAATTGTAAGTATTTGATGTCTCTTATGTTCACCTTCGCCAAGGCTGATTGCTTCACTGTTGGGGCAATTGGGTCGCGACGATCCCCGGTGTGGCTAATTTCAACCTAATTCAGAGCTTGATCCGATGAAAAAATTTGCCCTCGCTGCTCCGATTGCTGTTGTTCTGGCGCTTTCCGCCTGCGCGACGCCAGAAAGCTATGAAACCACCCCGGTGGTTGTTGAAAGCGCGCAAGGTCCGGTGACCTGCCAGCTTTACACCAAATCGATCGTCGCATGGGACCGCGCCATCGACCGCCCCGCGAAAATGTCTGTCAAAGCTGCGGATGAAATCTGCCAGGCCGAAGGCCGCCGTCAGAAGTAATTACGGCTTGCATGAACATTCGCCCCGTCCGTCCTCGGGCGGGGCTCCCTTGGCCTGTCAGGCAAGTGCAGCCGCCGAAAAGGCATCGCGCACCAGCACATATTGCAGCGCAGCCAAGATCAGGATGACCGCCACCAAGATATACCACAAGACGCGGCGGCGACGGCTTTGTCGCGGCAACCAGCCCTTGATGAAACGTGCCGAAAGCCCCAGCAACAACAAGGCAGCGGGGGCGATAAACAGGCCCCAAACGCCGATGCGCTGGGTCTCGATCTTCAGGCTTTGCGCCCATTCGATCGGAATCTGGGTTTCTTGCGGGATACGGCTAAGGGCGAAACAGGCGGCAGCAGCTAGAATGAGCGCGCAGAGGCCGAACATCGAGCTGGTCCATTGCCGCGCCGCCAGATTGCCATTCTTACTCATCGGACGTTCCCCCTGCACCGACGTGACAGCGTGTTGACCGCTTGGGAATCTGTCCGGATGGCAAGGCATCCTTCAGGTTGATCCCCGTAAGTCAAATATGTCTGTGATTGTAGAATATGCCAAGAAAAATGACGGCTGCCGCCCGGCAATCTTGCTGTTCTTTTGCATAGGTTAGCTTACGAAAGCTAAGCGTCGCCACCCGGCCCTTTGCCGGATGAAAAGCTGGCACGACCTTTGCCGAAAGGCTATGACGGGGCTTCGCAGCTGGAAGGACAGATTATGGATATTGCCGATCGCATTGCCCGCATTATCGCGCAGGAAATCGGGGCTGGCGCGTCTCAGGTTACGGCAGCGGTCGGACTGCTGGATGGGGGGGCGACGGTTCCTTTCGTGGCGCGTTACCGCAAAGAGGTGACGGGGGGGCTCGATGACACGCAGCTGCGCACCCTGGCCGAGCGCCTTGGCTATCTGCGCGAACTCGAGGCGCGGCGGGCAACGATCCTTGGCTCGATCCGCGATCAGGGCAAACTAAGTGATGAGCTGGCGCGTGCGATTGCACAGGCCGAGACCAAGGCGACGCTGGAAGATATCTATCTGCCCTTTAAACCCAAGCGCCGCACCAAAGCGATGATTGCGCGTGAAAACGGGCTAGAGCCGCTTTTGCGTCAGATCGAAAGCATGCGCGGGCAAGATCCCAAAGCGCTTGCGGCGAGCTATCTGTCTGAGAATGTCGCCGATGCGAAGGCGGCTCTTGACGGTGCGCGCGATATCTTGACCGAAGAGCTGGCCGAAAATGCGGTGCTGCTGGGACGGCTGCGCGACTTCATGCGACGCGAGGCGGTGGTCAGCGTCAAGGTCTCGGCCGGCAAGGAAGAGGCGGGGGCCAAATTCTCTGATTACTTCGATCACCGTGAGAATTGGGCTGACATGCCGTCGCATCGCGCATTGGCCGTGATGCGTGCCGCCAAAGAGGATATCGTCACCATCGAGATCGCACCCGATCCCGAAACCGGTGCACCTCAGGCCGAACGCATGGTCGCCGCAGCCATCGGCAATCTGGGGGATCTGCCGGGCGATCAATGGCTGCGCGGGGTTGCGGGCTGGACGTGGCGCGTGAAGCTGTCGAATACGATGTATATCGATCTTCTGACCGAATTGCGCCGCCGTGCGCATGAGGATGCGATCAAGGTGTTTGGGCGCAACCTCAAGGATCTGCTTTTTTCCGCCCCGGCGGGCGCTCGCGCCACCATTGGCCTTGATCCGGGCATTCGCACGGGCGTCAAAGTGGCGGTGGTCGATGCGACGGGCAAGCTGGTCGAGACGACCACCATCTATCCGTTCCAGCCAAGAATGGATGTGCAGGGCGCCGAGGCCGCGCTATTGGCGCTGATTGCACGCCACAAGATCGAGCTGATCGCCATCGGCAACGGCACTGCCAGCCGCGAGACCGAGCGTCTGGTTGCCGAGGTTCTGAAGCGTCTGCCCAAGACAGTAAAAGTGCCGACCAAGGTCGTCGTCTCCGAGGCAGGGGCCTCGGTTTACTCGGCATCTGAACTGGCCGCCAAAGAATTTCCCGATCTGGATGTCAGCCTGCGTGGCGCAGCATCGATTGCGCGGCGCTTGCAAGATCCTTTGGCCGAGCTGGTCAAAATCCCGCCGGAATCCATTGGGGTCGGGCAGTATCAGCACGATGTCGATCAACGCCAGCTGGGGCGTGCCCTAGAGGCTGTGGTCGAGGACGCCGTGAACGCGGTCGGGGTTGACCTGAACACCGCCTCGGCGTCGCTTTTGTCCCATGTCGTGGGCCTTGGCCCGTCGCTTGCGCAAAACATCGTGGCCCATCGCGACTTGAATGGTGCCTTCACCTCGCGCAAGGCCCTGTTGAAGGTCGCCGGTCTTGGGCCAAGGGCTTTCGAACAGGCGGCTGGGTTTTTGCGCATCCGCGATGGCATCGAGCCGCTTGATGCCTCGTCTGTGCACCCCGAGGCTTACGGCGTGGCGCGCCGGATCGTTCAAGCCTGCGGGCGTGATATTCGCCAGATCATGGGCCAGCCCGCCGCCTTGAACGGGTTGCGCGCGGAACAGTTCGTCGATGACAAATTCGGCCTGCCCACGGTGCGCGACATTCTGGCCGAATTGGAAAAGCCGGGGCGGGACCCGCGGCCAGATTTTGTCACCGCCAGTTTCGCGGACGGTGTCGAGGATATCAAAGACCTTCGACCCGGCATGTTGCTGGAAGGGACGGTCACCAATGTCGCGGCTTTTGGCGCTTTTGTCGACATCGGGGTACATCAGGACGGGCTGGTCCATATCAGCCAGCTTGCCGATCGCTTTATCAAGGATGCCCATGAGGTCGTGAAAGCGGGCGATGTCGTCAAGGTCCGCGTGACCGAGGTGGATATCGCGCGCAAACGCATCGGCCTGTCCATGCGCAAGGATGGCGGCGGCGATACCGCTGCGCCGCCTGCCTCGGCGAAAGCCGCCAAGCCTGCCGGAAAATATCATAGCGCGGCCCCCAAGCGAGAGGGCGCAAAACCCGAGACCGCCTCTCCGGGGGCGTTGGGTGCGGCGCTGTTGAATGCCATGCGCAAGGGCTAGGTGGTTGCCCACAGGCAACCATCGCCCGCGAAATACAGCGCGCCTCGGGATAAGGGTTTTTCGGGGCGCGCGCTTACGCTAGATACCGATGAAACGGGGACGTCCCCTCCTGTCGGCTGCGCGGTTGCACTGGCGGGCGCAGCATGTTCAGGACGGCCTGACCTCAATTCAAGGGAACAGGCCAATGGCATGGATCGTTCTATTTTTCGCGGGTATTTTGGAAGTTGTCTGGGCTGTTTCAATGAAACAGTCGCATGGCTTTACCAAGCTTGGGCCGACCGCATTGATGGTCGTGACGATGATTGGCAGCTTTTGGTTGCTGTCGATTGCGATGCGCAGCTTGCCTCTTGGCACGGCCTATACGATCTGGACAGGCATCGGTGCCGTCGGGGCTTTCGTGGTGGGAATCGCCTTTTTGGGCGAGGCTGTCACGCCAATGCGCGTGATCGCGGCCATTTTGATCGTCGCCGGGCTGATCCTGATGAAGATCTCGGCAAGCTGATTTAATATGGAGGGGCCAGCAGAGGATCTGCTGGCCCCTTCCATTTTTATGCCGCTTGCTGCGTCACCGCCATGCGCCAGCGCAGCACATCAATGGTGATGAAAACCCCAAGGCTGACGCCGAGCACGGGCAATGCCCAAGCCAGCGCCGCAGACAGCAACAATGTGATGATCCGGGCGGTCCTGCTCATCCTTGCCCAGCTTGCGATAAGGGTTTGTGGCATGCTGCCCGGTGCGGGGCGGCGAAGCCACCAGATGCGATAGCCGTAGATGATTACGGCGATCAACCCAATCCCTGCCAACGCCATGACGATCTGATTGGGCAGGCCAAACAGCACGCCCATATGGGCATCGATCCCCCAACGTACCAGTTTCGCCACCAGAGGGAAGCTTTCGAAATTGGTACGGCTGATCAAGGTGAACATCGCCGGATCAATCGCCGCCGCATCGACCTGGCTGGGCCAAGAGCGATCATATTCGGTGACAAGCCAGGCCTGACCGGGCCGGGGTGGGCGGATCTCGGTCATGGGGGCGTCAATCCCCTCGAACCGGGCCGAGGCCAGCGCGACATCAAAGTAATCGTCCAGCTCGGGCCCCGAGAGCTTTGACATTTCGGCGGCATAGGCCATGTGCTCGGCATGTTCACCCGCCGACATGCCTGCCATCGAATGTTCCCCGTCCAGATTCAGGTTAAGCGAGGGGGTGATCCAGCCCATATTCAGTCGCAATTGATCGATACGCGCGCCTGCGGCTTGCGACCAGGTCAAGCCGGTCGCGGATAGAAACAGCAAGACCACCGCGATACTGACCCCGATGGTGGAATGCAGCCAGCGCAGGCGTTGCGCGGGTGGCATTTGTCCAACCTTACGGCTGCGCTTGCGCCCAGTGGCCCAAAGGATCACCCCGCCAAGCGTCACGACCCATAACCAGGACGCGGCCAGCTCGCTATAATAGCGCCCGAACTCTCCCAGCATCAGGTTGCGGTGAAAATAGTCGATCGCGGTGCGGAAGGGTAAAATCCCCGAAGTGCCATAAGCGATCATATCCCCGCGCAACTCAAGCGTCACCGGATCGACGAAAACCGCGCGGGTTTCCGACGGGCCAAGGCCGGCTTGGGTGAACATCACACGCGTGGTCTGTCCGGGCTGCGGGGCGGGGCGCAGCGCAAAGATCGGCGCATCACCCGCCACCGCACGCGCGGCCCGGATTTGTTCGACCAGAGGGCGCTCAAGGCCGACGGATTGCGTAAAAAGGGCCTTGCGGTAGATCATCTGCTCGATCTGCGGGGTCAGAACGTAAAGCGTGCCGGTCAGTGCCGCGATCAGGATGAAGGGCCCGGTCAACAGGCCGATGTAAAAATGCATCCGCAGCAAAAAGCCGCGCCAGGCGCCAGCCTCACGCGCCAGACTACGGGTCGGGAAAGAAGTGTCGGTCATGTCCAGTTCCGCTCTCAGAAGGTCAGAACCTGCGCAAACCGGATGCGCAAGCCGGTCTCATCTGGGTAATGGCGGGACAAGATCGGATAGGTCAGGAAAGTCCCAATTTCCTAAACGATCTGCCCTGCCGCTTGCGAAAGTGGGGGACCGCGTACCGGGGTGGTGGGATCTCGAAGCCGGTGGCGCGATTGGGCCAAAAGCGGCAGATAAATGGCGGCGCGCGCCTGACGCTCGATCTGAAGTGCGCTGTCGCAAGGCTGCGGAATGACCGCCGCGCCGATCAGCGTGCAGATCGGACAGGCGGGCATCTGCGCGCCATGATCATTCTTGCCGCATAGTTCTATCGACAGCCCTGCCAGCTGATAGCCCTGCAACTGCACATGTTCGATCGTAGGGACGCGATGACCTGCGCCTGCCATGCCAAGCGCAAGCGTCAGCATCGCAACCAGCATCAAACAGGAAAGGCGGATTGATCGGAATCCCAGCATGGGCCGTGTCTAGCCGCAGGCGGGATGCGCGGCAAGCAGGCACGCAAAACCTGCATCCGAAAGAATGAGCGAAAAGGGGCAAGCGTGCCTTTCATCCTGTGATTGTGCTCTGCGCCTGACGGGGAAATTTCATCATTTCGTCACCTTCGGGTCATCTGAATGCCACAGCACTGGGGGAAAAGGCACCGCGACCTGGATCGATCCAAGCGATCCCTCCTCAGCGAAGAGAGAATGATGCTTATTAACCGCCGCCACACCTTGAGCTTGTTCGGCGCTGCTGCCGGATCCCTGATCTTGCCGCGCCGCATGATGGCGCAGGGCAGCCGCCGCTCGATCACCATTGCGGTGCAAAAGATCACGAATAACAACACTCTTGATATCTGGAACGAGCAGTCGAACGTCGGGGAGCGTGTCTTTTTTCCCAATCTGTGGGAAGGGCTGATCAACCGTGATTGGATGGGCGATCAAGGCCCGGTTGCGGGGCTGGCCACCGAATGGAAGCGTCTGGACGATAAAACCATCGAGCTGAAGCTGCGCGAGGGCGTCAAATTTCACAATGGCGACGAGCTGACAGCCGATGATGTCGTGTTTTCCTTCTCGGATGAGCGGCTTTTTGCGGGGACCGAACCGGCCGGTGGTAAGACCATCTATGCCGAGAACTTCAAGCCGCAAAACGCCAAGGAATTACCCGCCGGTGTTCCGGGCATTGCGCGCCGCTTGTGGCCTGCGCTGCGCGGTGTCGAGGCGGTCGACAAATATACGGTGCGCTTTCACAATGCGACGCCGGATGTCACGCTTGAGGGTCGCCTTTACGCCTTTGGCTCTCAGATCGCCAATAAACGCGCCTGGGACGAGGCTAAATCCTATGCGGAATGGGCGAATAAGCCTGTCACGACCGGCCCCTATCAGGTCGAAGAGTTTCGCCCCGATGTCTCCCTCACGCTTGTGGCCTTTGACGATTATTGGGGCGGCCAGCCTCCCCTGGCCAAGATCCGCTTTGTCGAGGTTCCCGAGGTTGCCAGCCGCGTCAATGGGCTGCTGTCGGGGGAATATGACTTTGCCTGTGACCTGCCCCCTGATCAGATCGCGACCATCGCGGCGGCGCCGGGACTAGAGGTCCAATCCTCGACCATTTGGAACCACCGCATTTCGGTTTTCAACAAGCAAAATGAGATCATGGCCGATCCGCTTGTGCGGCGTGCCTTTACCCATGCCATTGATCGCAAGGCAATTGTTGACGCGCTTTGGGGGGGGCAGACCGAGATCCCGGCAGGCATGCAATTCGACAGCTTCAAAAGCACCGATATGTTCATCGATGGCTGGAGCGTGCCCGAATTCAACCCCCAGCTGGCGCGCGATCTTCTGAAGCAGGCGGGTTATAAGGGGGATGCGATCCCTTACCGTTTGCTGAACAACTACTATACCAACCAGACGCCCACCGCGCAGGTGCTGGTCGAAATGTGGAAGCAGGTCGGGCTGAACGTCCAAATCGAGATGAAGGAAAACTGGGCGCAAATCCATGATCCTGAAGGGGTCAAAGGGGTGCGCGACTGGTCCGCCTCCAACAACATCAACGATCCGATCACGCCTCTGGTCGTTCAGTTCGGCCCCAATGGCGAGGCGCAGCAAAAGCGTGATTTCTGGAACCCAGAGGTTGATCAGCTTTCTGTCGTGATGGAAACCTCGATGGATAAGGCCACACGCAAAAAGGCCTTTGCCCGCCTGCTGGAGATCACCGAACGCGAGGATCCCGCCTATACGGTTCTTCACCAAAACGCGGTCTTCACCGGTATGAAATCCGAACTGAAATGGAAGGCGGCGCCCGCCTTTGCGATGGATTTCCGCAGCTCGAATTGGAAGGTCTAAGGACCAGCCATTTTGCCGGGCAGGCCGTCGCGCCTGTCCGGCTTTTTTTGGAATAAAGCAGGAGGGCGGCTGATGTCGTTTGTCTCCATCCGGGACCTCAGGGTCGCCTTTGACGGCGTCGAGGTCTTGCACGGTATCGATCTGGACATTGCCCGCGGCGAGGCCGTGGGGCTGGTCGGGGAAAGCGGTTGCGGAAAATCGGTGACATGGCTGGCGGCGCTGGGGCTATTGCCGGGTAAGGCGCGGGTGTCGGGTTCGGTTTCTATTGACGGGCAAGAGCTGGTGGGGGCCAGGCCACAGGTTCTAGAGCGGATGCGCGGCGCGCGGATCGCCATGATATTTCAAGACCCCTCATCATCGCTTAATCCGGTGCACCGTATCGGCAAGCAGATCGCCGAAAGCTTGGCGCGCCACCGCGGACTTCGGGGTCAGGCGGCGCGGGATGAAACCATTCGCTTGTTGGATCTTGTGGGCATCCCTGCGGCCAAAACGCGGGTCAATCTTTATCCGCATGAATTTTCTGGCGGGCAATGTCAGCGCATCATGATTGCCATGGCTTTGGCAGCTCAGCCCGAGCTGCTGATTGCAGACGAGCCCACAACAGCACTTGATGCGACGATTCAGGCCCAGATCCTTGAGCTATTGAACGAAATTCGCCGCGAGACGGGTATGGCGCTTGTCCTGATCAGCCATGATCTGGGTGCGGTTTCAGCGGTCTGCTCGCGCGCGGCGGTCATGTATGCAGGCCGCGTCGTGGAAACGAACGCGATTGGCCCGCTTTTCGATCACCCGGCCCATCCCTACACACGCGGACTTTTCGACGCGATCCCGCTGCTTGATGGACCACGCGCGCCCCTGATCCCGATCCATGGCACCGTACCCGATCCACGTGATCCACCGCCCGGATGCGCCTTTGGGCCGCGTTGCACGCGGGTAAGTGCCTTGTGCACCCAGCGCGTGCCGCCGCTGCAATCGCAATCGACTTGCCCGCGCATGGCGGGGGGGCTGGCCGCGTGTTTCCACCCTATCGGTGCGAAATCTGCAAACCCAGCGGCTGATCGCGTCTGCGCAGATCGGGTGCTGGCATGAGCGCTCCTTTGATCACCGCACGGGGGTTGGTGCAGCAATATTCGATCGCCGCGCCTTCACTAGCGGGGCGCCTATTGGGGCAACGGCCGGGGCATGTCCGCGCGGTCGATGGCCTTGATTTGCATGTGCACGAGGGTGAGACCTTGGGCATCGTGGGGGAATCTGGCTCGGGCAAGTCGACGCTGGGGCGGATGTTGCTGGGTCTCGAGGCGCCTTTTTCTGGCGAGGTCCGCTATCAGGGGCAACCCTTGCCGCCACCGCGCACCGCGCATTGGCGACAGTTGCGCGCCCAAATGCAGCTGGTCTTTCAGGATCCGCTTGCGGCACTGGATCGGCGCATGAGCATTGCCGAGCAAATTGCCGAGCCTTTGGATATTCATGCTTTGGCCAAGGGGGCTGCGCGCACCCAACGTGTGGCCGAGCTGATGGCGCGGGTCGGGCTGCGGGCCGATCAGGCGGCGCGTTATCCTCATGAGCTATCAGGAGGGCAGCGCCAGCGCGTCGTCATCGCCCGCGCCCTTGCAAGCCAACCGCGCTTTTTGGTCTGTGACGAGCCGGTATCGGCGCTTGATGTCTCGATTCAGGCACAGGTGGTCAACCTTTTGCGCGACCTTCAGCGCCAAGAGGGGCTGACCATGGTTTTCATCAGCCATGACCTGAAGGTCGTGCGAAATATCTGTGACCGCGTGGCGGTGATGTATCTGGGCCGGATCGTCGAGGAAGGCCCGGCCGATCAGATTTTCTCGGATCCGCGCCATCCCTATACCCAAGCGCTGGTTTCGGCGATCCCGCAGCCAGGGCGGGGCATGGCCGGGCGGATCCTGTTGACGGGCGAGCCGCCAAACCCGGCACAGCGCCCCTCGGGATGTGCGTTTCATCCGCGCTGCCAGATGGCCGATGCGGCCTGCGCCGCGACCATGCCCGAACTTTCCAGCCACCGTGGCCGGCTATGCGCCTGCCTCAAGCTGAAGCGTATGCTTCAGCCTGCCGCATGAGGGTCAGATGACGCAGTTCATTTTCGTCAAATTGGGTCGGGCGGTCGTGACCATTCTGCTGGTCATGACCTTTGCCTTTGTCGTGTTGCGGCTGTCGGGTGATCCGGCGCAGATTTTGCTTGGCCCGGATGCGCCGCAAGATGCAGTCGATGCTTTTCGCGCGCGCTGGGGGTTGGATGCACCACTTTGGCAACAATATCTAGCCTATCTCAAGCAGATTGCCAGCTTTGATTTCGGCGTGTCGATGCGCGATCAGTCACCAGCCCTTGATCTGGTGGTGTCGCGCATTCCCGCAACGCTGGCAATCACGCTTCCTGCGCTTTTCCTGAAGATCTGCATCGGGATTCCGGCGGGTGTGTATGCTGCACTTCACCGGCAATCATTGGCGGATCGCGGCGTCATCATGGCCTCGATCTTTGGCTTTACCATTCCCTCCTTCGTGTTGGGGCTGGTGTTGGTGCTGATTTTTGCGGTGACGCTAGACTGGTTGCCCTCGGGCGGGCAGGACAGTTGGCGTCATGCCATTTTGCCAATCGCAACGCTGTCGATTGGCGGTATCGGAATTCTGGCGCGGTTCTCTCGCTCTGCCATGATCGAGGTCCTGGGTCAGCCCTATATCCGCACCGCCATGGCCAAGGGGTTGCCCTGGCGCGAAGTCGTCTGGCGTCATGCGCTGCCCAATGCGGCGGTGCCGATCGTGACCCTTGTCGGGTTTATGGTGGGCGCGTTGATTGCAGGCGCCGTCGTTGTCGAAAGCATTTTCTCTTGGCCGGGCATCGGTCGCCTGATCGTTGTCTCGGTTGCGAACCGCGATCTGGCGGTGGTGCAATGCCTGCTGGTCGTGATCGCCACCAGCATGGTGCTGGCCAATCTTTGTGTTGATTTTGCCTATGGGCTTTTGGACCCGCGCCTGCGTCAGACGCGCGCCGCACATTAATAGGGGACCACAATGTCCGATCTTACCCTTGCACCGCCCCGAATGCTGCGCCGGATCAGGCTGAAGGTGCCGATCCTTGTGATGCTTTCGCTGATGTGGTGCGCGCTGATCGTCATCGTTGCGATCTTTGCCGATTGGCTGCGCCCCTATGACATTACGCGGATGGACTTGATGGCGCGGCTGGCGCCGATAGGCACGCCCGGGCATCTGCTGGGAACGGATGAGCTGGGCCGCGACGTGCTGTCGCGCCTCATTCAATCTATCCGTGTTTCCCTGGTGATCGCCTTTGGTGCGACGCTTCTTTCGGCGGCCTTTGGCACACTGCTTGGCTTTCTTGCTGCCCAGTTTCGCGGCTGGGTCGAGCATCTGGTGATGACACTTGCCGATTTCCAGGCAGCACTTCCGTTCATGATCATGTCCTTGGCCGTGCTGGCTTTTTTTGGATCATCCATGGTCCTTTTGGTCTGCTTGATGGGCTTTTACGGATGGGAGCGTTACGCCCGCATCGCCCGCGGTCTTGCGATTTCCGCTTCGGCACAGGGCTATGCCGCGGCGGTGGTCCAGTTGGGCGCGCGGCCAGGGCGCGTCTATTTAAAGCATATCCTGCCCAATGTCGCTTCGACGCTGATCGTGTCGATGACGCTGACTTTCCCCGAGATCATCTTGATGGAATCCGGGCTGAGCTTTCTGGGGCTGGGGGTACAGCCGCCGCAGTCATCGCTTGGAAATATGGTGGGGTTTGGCCGCGAATATCTGACGCGCGCGCCCTGGATCATGCTGGCCCCTTCTGTGGTGATCGTTCTGACGACGCTGTCTATTTCGCTGCTGGGTGATTGGCTGCGCGACCGGCTTGATCCCACGATCCGCTGAAATCCTTAACATTTTGCCAATTTTTGAAAGAAAGACCGATATATGTCGAAAATCATGGCCCATCGCGGCGCCCGCAACCTTTGGGCCGAGAATTCGCTGCTGGGTTTTCGCAACACCGCCAAGCTGGGCTTCGAGGCTGTTGAGTTCGATCTGCATCTGACCGATGCAGGCGAGGTGGTGGTGATCCATGACGCGCTCTTGCAGCGCACCACCACCGGAACGGGCCCCGTTCGCCAGCTGACGGCGCAAGCTCGCCAGGAGTTGCGCCTGAAAGGGCCGGATGGCGCGCTGATCCCGGAAGGCGTTCCGACGCTGGATGATGTTTTGGCAATTTTCGCCCCACATCCTGAAACCAAGCTTTACGTCGAGCTGAAGGCCGATGAAAACGGCCGCCCTTATCCCGGACTGACGGCGAAGGCGGCCGAGATCTTGCGCGCGCACGGCCTGCAATCGCGCTCGGTTTTGCATAGTTTCGACATTGCGGTTGTCCGCGAGATCCGAGACCTCGCCCCGGATTTTGGGCGGCTGATCTCGGTCAATCAAGAATGGTGCGACAGACAGGGCGGCATTGCCGCATTCTTGGCCGAGGTCGAGGATCTGGTTGATATCGTGGGAATTCACCACGAATTATTCGAGGCCGAATATGAGCAGATCACAAGCCTTCGCGCAAAAGAGCGCTGCTCGGTCTGGACAATCAACACCCCCGAGCTGATGCGCCGATGGATCGACCGCGCTCCGGGCTATCTTGTTTCCGACAATCCCGTCATGCTGCGTGAAATCCTGCAAGAAAGCGTTGGGTAATGGCGGAAATCAAAGCTATTTTGTTTGACTGTGACGGGGTCTTGCTCGACAGCGAGCCGATGGGTTGCGAGGCTTTGGCCTTGGCGATTACGGCGGCTGGCCGAAAGATGGACCGTTTCGAGGCGGCCCAGATTTTCTCGGGCAATTCTTCCGGGGCAAGCCTGTCATGGATTGCGGCGCAGGGCTTGGATGCGCGGGCTGTTTATGACCATGCAGACCGGCTGTTGTTCACGATGTTTGAGCAAGAAATCCGCCATATTCCCGGAATTGAGGCGGTCCTTGCGGATTTCGATGTGCCCATGGCCGTTTGCTCGAATTCGATGATCAGGCGCCTTGAGCATTCAATCGCCCGCAGTCCGTTGGCGGCGCGCTTCCTGGGGCATATCTATTCGGCCGAGCATGTCGCCCATGCCAAACCCGCCCCGGATCTCGCTGTTTTTGCAGCCAAAAATCTGGGCGTGGCGCCATCCGAGGCCATCTTTATCGACGACAACCCTATTGGGCTTAGCTGTGGCGTTGCGGCGGGATGTCTGGCTGTCGGCTTTGTCGGCCCCTCGGATCACCGCAAAAGCATCGCAGATGATCTGCGCGATGCGGGGGCCGATTATATCGTGCATGGCATGGCGGAATTCCACGCTTTGCTTTGCGATCTTTCCCTTCCACTTGCTGCCTGAAGACTGGAAAAAAAACCACATGACCGAACTGCCGCTTTTGGGGGCCGCCATGAAGGTGGCCGAATTGTGCGGGCTTCAGGACTTTGTCCTGTCCCAGCATCGCGATCTTGAATTGCAGGATTTTTGCAATGCCGACCTGTTGAACGGTGATTGGAAAAGCACCGCCGCCAAGGCCAAGCAATTGCTGGCGGGATATCAGGGCAGGCTGGGCATTCACGGCCCCTTTTGGGGCATGAGCATTGCCAGCCCCGACACCGATCTGCGCGCTTTGAACCAGCGCAAATTTCTGCAGGGGCTCGCCGTTTGCGAAGATCTGGGCGCCACGCAGATGGTGATCCATTCGCCCTATACGACCTGGGACTTTAACAATCTGGATAACTTCCCGGGTCAGAGCGCCTATGATCGGGTGACTGAGAACTGCCACAAGACCATGGATGTGGTCGTCAAACGGGCGCAAGATATTGGCGTGACCATGGTGATCGAGAATATCGAGGATAAAGACCCCGATATACGCCGCATTCTTGCTGATAGTTTTCAATCGCCCAGCATGGCGGTGTCGATCGATACCGGGCATGCGCATTACGCCCATGGCTCGACGGGCGCGCCGCCAGTTGATTTTTATGTGCGTCGTGCGGGCAACCGGCTAGAGCATATTCATTTGCAAGATGCGGATGGTTATGCCGACCGCCATTGGAGCATCGGCGCAGGCACGATCCGTTGGCGCGCGGTCTTTGAGGCCTTGGCCGAGCTGACCTCGCGGCCGCGCATGATCCTAGAGCTGCGTGACGCGGCCAATATCCTGCCTTCGGTTGCCTATCTTCAGGAATTGGGGCTGGCGCGCTGATCCGTCGGGTAAATCTTGGGGTGCGCCAGGGCGCGCCCCAAATTCAGATCACGCCGCAGCAAGAGCCAGGCCATCGACCACAGCCGTAAAGGCCTGAGACATGCTGATTTCGGCGCGCGGGCAGACGGTTGCGGCCTCGGATGCGACCAGCTCCATCAGGCTAGAGCCGCCGACTAAGATCACTGAGGCAATATCGTCGCGACCGACTTGCGCCATATCCAGGGTTTCCTGCATGGCAAGGTGCAATTGCTGGCGATAACTCGAAAGTGCCGCATTCATGCTGATGGCGGTGATCGGGGCGGTCAGGCCGCGCTCGATATAGCCCATGGCGATCTGCGCATCCTGCCCGTGTGAATTGGCCGCAATTTTGCCTTTTTCGACGCTAAAGGCCAACTCATGGCCCAGCTCATCCGCGATGACATCGCCAAGCCGGGTCATTTTTGTGGGTTCAACCGCGTGTTTGATCAGATCCTCGACCAGACGCTGCGTGTCGCGGTTGTAAAGAAACGGGATCTTGGCCCAGTTGGACAGGTCTTGAAAGATTGCATTGGGAACCGGCAGCAGCCCCTCGCCAAAGGTGCGGCGCAGTTCGGTTCCATGGCCCAGAAGTGGCATCGCATGGGCCATGGACACAGCATGGTCAAAATCGGTGCCACCCAAGCGCAGGCCGTGGCTGGCGATGATCTCGACCCGGTTGTCTCGGCTGCGAAACACCGAAAAGTCAGATGTGCCGCCGCCAATATCCACAATCAGCCCCAAAGCATCGGCACGACTAAGCTGATGGCTGGCCAAAGCCGCCGCTTCTGGCTCGAACATGAAGGTGACCTCTTCAAATCCGGCAGCCAGATAGCAGGCACGCAGATCATCTTCGGCGCGCTGATCGCGCTCGGGGTCGGATGAGTGAAAATGAACCGGGCGGCCCGAAAGGGCGCGGCTAAAACTTAGCCCGGTCTCAGCCTCGGCGCGCGATTTCAGCGTTGCAAGAAAGGCGGTAACGATCTCGGACAGGGTTCTGCGCTTGCCACCGATCAGACGGCGGTCATGGAAAAGCGTTGTGCCCAGAATGCTTTTCAGCGCCCGCATAAAGCGTCCCTCATCGCCATCGATTAAGGCTTCAACGGCGTCCTGCCCGATTTGCATGGCACCGCCGCGCGCGGGGAAAAAGACGGCGGTGGGCAAAGTTTCCTCGCCTCGGGCAATCGGAATACGGCGCAGCACGCCATTTTCGCAAATGGCCGCTGCCGAATTCGAAGTGCCGAAATCAATGGCAAGGGTTGCTGCGGCATGGGGTGCGGCGGTCATGGCGGCCTCTGGGTAGGGTGGGAAGGGGGGCGAGCTATACCTTTCCGCCCCAAGGATCAAGAGGCGCCAATGGCAAAAGGCCCCACCGAAGCAGGGCCTTTCCAAATGCTGTGTCGCGATGCGATCAGGCGGCGTATTTGGCGACGGCGCCGTCTTGCTTGCTCCAATTGGCGTACCAGTTCTGGAACAGCGCCAATTGCGCCTCGCAATAGCCTTGCTGGCTGGGCGAGAGCTTGTCGGTTTCGTTGAACTGCAGCGCATATTCCGGGTTTCCGGTCAAAACCATCATATGCTTGTAGAACAGGACCAGATCCGGGCCCTCGTCGAAGGAGGACAGCACGCGCAGCGCGGTTTCCAGCTCCAAGGCGCGCACACGCGCATCCGCATCGCCCGCAGCCGCGGCTTTGCACAGGCGTACAAGATGCAGGACTTCTTTGGGCAGGACGTTGCCGATGCCGGTGATCGTGCCGATGGCACCGCATTCGACGATGCCGACATAGTTTGCGGTATCAACGCCGACCATCAGCGCCACACCGTCCTGAGCCGAGGTGATGAATTCTGCGGCATAGCGCAATGCTGCCGGGCCGCCGAATTCCTTGAACCCGACCAGGTTCGGATGCTCGCGGCGCAGTTCAAAGAAAAGCTCAGCGCGGGTCGCAAATCCGTAATAGGGGCTGTTGTAGATAACGGCCGGAACATCAGGTGCGGCTGCGAGAATGGCCTTGAAGTGATCTTTCTGGGCTGCAACCGAATTGCCGCGCGACATGACCCGCGGGATGACCATCAGGCCCTTGGCACCCATTTTCTGGGCATGTGCCGCATGGGCGACTGCGGCTTTGGTGTTGACCGCACCCGTGCCGACCATGACCGGAACGCCGGCTTTGCACAAAGCTTCGACGCCCTGCATCCGCTCATCATCGGTCAAAAGCGGCCAATCACCCATCGAGCCGCAATAGACGACGCCCGACATGCCCTGAGCGATCAGCTCTTGGCCCTTGCGCACCAGCGCCTCGAAATCAGGGGTGCGGTCGGCCTTGCACGGCGTCATCAGGGCCGGGATCGTGCCGGTGAACATCTCAGAAATCATCATTCTCTCCATCATAAAGCACGGGTGGGGGATTGCTGGGCAGAGGTCCGCCCGTGATTCCCGTATGATCTGGGTCAAACATAACTCAAGTATTTTGTTTGTCGACAAGTTTATGAAGCGAAATTCATCTCGATCTGAATTCAAGGGGACGTGGACGGGGTTGAGGCCAGACCTTTGCCGGTTGGCGCAGAAAAGATGCTTGATCCCAAAGAAAACTGGCCCATATTCAGTGTCGACATAAAGGATGCGAGATGGATCAGAAACCAGCGGCGGCAGACCGCAAACGAGGCTCAGGCGTTAAACTTGTCTATGACATTTTGCGCGATGAAATCATCAGCCTGTCCCTTCCACCGGGCAGCGCGATCGATGAAAATCAGCTGGCCGAGCGCTTCTCGATGTCGCGTACCCCGATCCGCGAAGCCTTGGTGCGTCTGGCGGGGGATGGTTTGGTTACGACGCTTCCCAACCGCTCGACTGTGGTTTCGAACATCGATTTTCTTAGCCTGCCTGCGTTTTTCGATGCGATCACGTTGATGTATCGGGTGACCACGCGGCTGGCCGCACGCAACCGCACCGAAGAGGATCTGCGCCAGATCCGCGCGCATCAGGCAGATTTTGCGCGCGCTGTGCGCGAGCAGGATGCGCTGGCAATGATTGCGACCAATCGCGATTTTCATGCCGCCATCGCCGAGGCAGGTCGCAACCCCTATTACTCGGGGCTTTTTGCGCGTCTTTTGGACGAAGGGCGTAGGCTGCTGCGGCTCTATTACTCGTCTTATTCCGACCGGCTGCCCGAAGAATTCGTTACAGAGCATGATCAGATGGTGCAGGCCATCGAATCCCAGGATCTTGAGACCGCTGATCGGCTTGGCTCGACCCATGCCGATCAGATCGTGCGCCAGATCCGCTCGTTGATTGCCGAGGATCGCCGCGAACATATTGCGCTTTAACCAACTCAGCCCCAGCGCTCAGACAACAGGCCGGCCCGACAGAGCGATCTGGGGCCGGTTTTTTCATGCCAGCAAGATTTGCAAAACCTTCATGTTGGCGACACGTAGCTGTCACTGCGCGGCTTTAATCCCTCGGCCAACAAGTCGGGGTTTCCATGCTGCTTTCAGTCAAGAATGTCACACGCATCTTCGGTCAGGCCAAAGCGGTCGACAATGCCTGCTTTGAGATCGAGCGGCCCATGATGATCGGCATTATCGGGGCCTCGGGGGCGGGCAAGTCGACGCTTTTGCGCATGATCAACCGCCTGACCGATGCCAGCTCTGGACAA
>NZ_DALZMB010000035.1:0-35533 GCF_032007265.1 Paracoccus sp. (in: a-proteobacteria)
GACGTCGCCCTTCATGAACGGCTTCCTCTTTTCTGGTGCGAAGGCCCCTCAGGTTGGGGGGTACACCCAGATTATCGCAACCGCGCATCGTGTCCAGAAACAAGGGCATGCAACCGCCGCAATCGGCGCGTTTACCAAGGGCACGATAGATCTTGCCGGGGGTGATGATTGTCTGAGGATCGGCATTGCGCATCCAATCGATGGCCGCGCGGATCTCGTGATCAGTGATTTGTGTGCAATGGCAGATAATCATCTTATGCCCTCTTTCGACATAACCTACCAAATCGATCAGACATGTAAAGCCTGAGTTTTTCACTTTGCTTGTGAACTCTTCTTGACCCGGCCCCAGCAGAAGCAGATTACCGCCGCCATGAAACTTGATGATTTTGACTTTCACCTTCCCGAGGGCCTGATCGCGACGCGGCCTGCCCACCCCCGCAGCTCGGCCCGCCTTCTGCTTGCCCAAGGCCAGCAGATGCAGGATCTGCATGTGCGAGATCTGACTACGGTTCTGCGTAAGGGCGATCTCTTGGTCCTGAATGACACCAAGGTCATTCCCGCGCGGCTAAGTGGGACACGCAAGCGTCAATCGGCGCAGGGCGAAGTGGTGGCAAAAGTCGAGGTGACGCTGCTTGAGGCCGCAGCAGATGGCAGCTGGCGCGCTCTGGCCAAGCCGCTGCGCAAGTTGAAACTTAATGAAACCATTCGCTTTTCTGACGACCTTTCTGCCGAAGTCGTCGAGATTTCAGACAGCGGGCTTCATCTGCGCTTTGATTGCGAGGGCGCGGATTTCGAGGCCGAGCTGGCCCGTGTCGGCGCCATGCCCTTGCCGCCCTATATTGCCGCGCTGCGCGCCCCGGACGAGCAGGACAGGGTCGATTATCAGACGGTTTGGGCCAAAAACTCTGGCGCAGTTGCCGCCCCGACGGCCAGCCTGCATTTCGACGAGCCCCTGTTGGCGGCGCTGCGCGACATGGGGGTGCGTTTTGTGCAGGTAACGCTTCACGTCGGGGCCGGCACTTTCTTGCCGGTCAAGGTCGATGATGTCACCACGCATCGCATGCATGCCGAATGGGGGCATGTCTCGCCCGAGGCCGCCGCAGCCATCAACGCCGCCAAGGCCGAGGGCGCACGCATTATTCCGGTTGGAACCACCGCGTTACGCCTGATCGAATCAGCTGCGCAGCCCGATGGAACGATTGCGCCTTTCGAGGGCACGACCGATATTTTCATCTATCCCGGCTATCAGTTCCGCGTCACGGATGGGTTGATGACCAACTTCCATCTGCCCAAGTCGACATTGCTCATGCTGGTCAGCGCATTGATGGGTCAGCAGCGCATCAATGAGATCTATGGACATGCGGTACAGTCCGGGTATCGTTTCTTCAGTTACGGCGATGCTTCCTTGCTGATTCCATAGGAATTTAGATGCTCACGGTCCTGCGCACCACCTGGCCCCTGCTTTTGGGTATTTTACTCTTGATGGTTGGGAACGGGATGCAGGGCACATTGCTGGGCATCAGAGGCAACCTGGAAGCCATCCCCCCAAGCCTGATGTCCTATGTCATGGCGGCCTATTTTGGCGGCTTTCTTTTGGGCAGCCGGACCGTGCCGGGCATGATCCAGAAAGTTGGCCATGTCCGCGTCTTTGCCGCGCTTGGCTCTTTGATTTCCGCGGTCTTGATCCTTTACGCGGTCGCGCCGAACTGGCTGGCCTGGTCGGCGCTGCGCTTTATCATCGGCTTTTCCTTTTCCGGGGTCTATATCACCGCGGAAAGCTGGCTGAATGCTGGTTCAACCAACGAGACGCGCGGCCAGGCACTGTCAGCCTATATGATCGTGCAAATGCTGGGCATTATCGGCGCCCAGCTTTTGATGAATTCCGCAGATCCGGCGGGCTATCTGCTGTTCGTCATTCCTTCGGTTCTGGTCTCTTTCGCCTTCCTGCCGATCCTGCTTTACCCCCAACCCGCGCCGCAATTCGCGACCATCCAACGAATGAGCTTTCGCCGGCTCTTTCGCACCTCCCCGCTGGGTTGCGTGGGCATTTTCCTGATGGGCGGCGTCTTTTCGGCGCTTTTCGGGATGGCCTCGGTCTGGGGCTCGATCTCGGGAATGACGGTGCGCGAGATTTCGGGCTTTGTCGCTGCGATCTATTTCGGCGGGCTTGTCGTGCAATATCCTGTGGGCTGGCTGTCTGACCGCAGCGATCGCCGGGTGCTGGTGCTGGCGCTTGCCTGCTTTGGCACCACCATCACCGCCTTGACGATCCTGTTTCAGCCGGGGATCTGGGGCCTTTTGTTTGCCGCAGCGGCGCTTGGAGGGGTGGCGAACCCGATCTATTCCTTGCTGCTTGCCTATACCAATGATTTTCTTGATCAAAAGGATATGGCTGCAGCCTCGGCAGGGCTTTTGTTCATCAATGGCGTCGGCGCAATGACCGGCCCGATCATCACCGGCTGGCTGATGAGCCTGACGGGCCCGAACGGCTTTTGGCTTTACATCGGCCTGCTTTTGGCAGTGCTTGCGGCCTATGCCGCATGGCGCATGACCCAACGTCCCTCGCCCAGTGCCGATCAAAGCTTTGCCGTCATCTCTCCTGCGGCTACGCCGCTTGCCGTGGAAGCCGCCCTTGATTCCGCCGGCGCAGATGAGCTGCCGACTGATGCCGATCAAAGTCAGGATCACAGCCAGCCTTGAAGCTGACGGCCCGGAATGCCAGCATGGCGCAACTTGTAAAAGGAACCGCCCATGACGCCGCAAGAAATCAACACATTCTGGTTAGACGAGGTCGGTGAGAAAGGCTGGTATCAGCAATCCGACGATCTGGACGCCCAGATCCGCCAGCGTTTTCTTGCGGCTTGGCAAGATGCAGCGACCTTGACCCAATCCTGGAAGGGTACGGCCCAGGGGGCTTTGGCCGCTCTGATCCTGACCGATCAATTTCCGCGCAATATGTTTCGCAACGATCCCCGCGCCTTTGCAACCGATGCGCTTGCGCTGGAAATCGCCAATGAGGCGATCAACAATGGCTTTGATCTGGCCATCGCCGTACCCGCGCGCCAGTTCTTCTATCTGCCCTTCGAACATTCCGAGAATCTGAGCGATCAGAACCGCGCGGTCGAGCTCTGCGCCGAGTTTTTGCCCGGCGAAACCCTGCGCCACGCCCAGCTTCATCGCGATACGATCCGTAATTTCGGGCGTTTTCCCTGGCGAAATCTTGCCCTTGGCCGAGAAAATACACCGCAAGAACAAGCGTTAATGGATGCAGGTGGCTATGGCGCCCTGGTCTCTGGCCGAGTCGTGCTTGAAGCCTCCTAAAAAATGGTTTAACGCTCAACTATCTTCAGCGACGAGGGGGAAGCCGATGACGCAAACGTTCGACATGGTGGTGATCGGTTCCGGTCCCGGGGGATATGTCAGTGCCATTCGTGGTGCACAGCTGGGACTTAAGGTCGCCGTAATCGAACGCGAGCATCTGGGGGGCATCTGCCTCAACTGGGGCTGCATTCCGACAAAAGCCTTGCTGCGCTCTGCCGAGGTTTTCCACCTGATGGAGCGCGCCAAGGAATTCGGCCTTTCCGCAGATAAGATCGGCTATGACCTGGCTGCGGTTGTTGCGCGCTCGCGCGGCGTCGCCAAGCAACTGGCAGGCGGCGTCGGCCATCTGCTCAAAAAGAACAAAGTCACTGTGATCATGGGTGACGCCACCCTGACCGCACCCGGCAAAATCTCGGTCAAAACCGACAAAGGGACCGAAGAGGTCTCCGGCAAGGCCATCGTCCTGGCAACGGGTGCACGCGCCCGCGAACTGCCGGGCGTCGAGCCCGATGGCAAGCTGGTCTGGAACTACAAACATGCGCTGAACCCGCCGCATATGCCCAAGAAACTGCTGGTCATCGGCTCGGGCGCGATCGGCATCGAATTCGCAAGCTTCTTCAATACGCTTGGCGCTGATACCACCGTGGTCGAAGTCATGGACCGCGTGCTGCCGGTCGAAGACGCTGAAATCTCGGCTTTGGCTAAGAAGCAATTTGTCAAACAGGGCATGAAAATCCTGGAAAAAGCATCGGTCAAGAAACTTGATCGGGCCAATGGCAAAGTCACGGCCCATATCGAATCCAACGGAAAAACCGAAACGCAGGAATTCGACACCGTCATTTCTGCCGTGGGTATCGTCGGGAATGTCGAAAATCTGGGGCTGGAAAAGCTGGGTGTCAAAATCGACCGCACCCATGTTGTCACGGATGAATTCTGCCGCACGGGTGTCGCTGGCCTTTATGCGATCGGCGATGTCGCGGGCGCACCTTGGCTCGCCCATAAAGCCAGCCATGAAGGCGTCATGGTTGCCGAATTGATCGCCGGTGGCCACCCCCATCCGATCAAGCCCAATTCCATTGCCGGATGTACCTATTGCCACCCGCAAGTGGCCTCTGTTGGCCTGACCGAAGAAAAGGCCAAAGCCGCAGGCTACGACATCAAGGTCGGCCGCTTCCCCTTTGTCGGCAATGGCAAAGCCATCGCTCTGGGCGAGCCCGAGGGTCTGGTTAAAACCATCTTCGACGCCAAAACGGGCGAGTTGCTGGGCGCGCATATGATCGGCGCCGAAGTGACCGAACTGATCCAGGGCTATGTCATTGGCCGCACGCTGGAGACGACCGAAGCCGAGCTGATGGAAACCGTCTTCCCGCATCCGACCCTGTCCGAGATGATGCATGAATCGGTCCTTTCAGCTTACGGACGCGCCATTCACTTCTAAATGCTTGGCCCCGAAATCCCGCCCCAGGCAGATTTCTTCATCACTTAAATACCCAAAACAGATCCGGGGGGCCTTTGGCCTCCCGTTTTCTTTGTCCTGTTTGCCCAAGATCAAGGTAGGCTCCGGCAGATTGTGCTAAGCTAAGCCACTGAAACTTCGTGCACATGATCAAGGACGTCCGAATGCAACGATCAACCGCCCTCTCCTTTGCCGCGTTTTTGACTGCGGCTGCTGCGCTGGCCGCCTGCACCCCCGAAATCAAAACCCCTTCGGGACAGGCCGATTATCAGCAATATTGCTCGGCCTGCCACGGCGCGACAGGCAAAGGCGATGGACCCGCAGCAAAGGATTTGACGCCGAAACCAGCCGATTTGACCTTATTGGCACGCAAAAACGGGGGCACCTTCCCGCGCCTGCAGTCCATGGGCCATATTCATGGTCATACCGCCGGACGCAGCGAAAGCCCGATGCCAGAATTTGGTGATATCCTGACCGGACCCAGCGTGCCCTATGACGCGGGCGACGGAATTTTGACCCCGACGCCCGAGCGTCTGGTCGCGCTCAGCAAATATCTTGAAAAAATTCAGGTGAAATAATCGGATGGCGCGGCCCTTTTACCTGGGCCGCGCATAAGACCACCGCCTCAGGCAACGGGCATGCGTGTCTCGATCATGCCGGCAAACCAGCTTGCCCCGACCGGCAGGATCTCATCATTAAAGTCATAAGCCGGATGGTGCAGCATTGCCCCCTCGCCATTGCCCAAAAAGACATAGGCGCCGGGCCGCTCGTTCAGCATAAAGCTGAAATCCTCGCCCGCCATCAGCGGCGGCACATCCCAATTGACGCCCCCCGTAACGGCTTGAGCAACGGTGCCCGCATGCGCGGCTGCCTCAGGATCGTTCACCGTTACCGGATAGCCGCGATGATAGCGAACCTCGGCGGTCGCACCAAAGGTCATGGCGATACCTTTGGAAATTGCGGTGATGCGTTCCTCCAACTGCTGGCGCACCGGGGCTGCCAGACTGCGCGCCGTCCCCTTCAGGCGAACATTTTCCGGCAAGACGTTATGGGCAGGGCTGTCGGTTTCCACCACGCAGACCGAAACCACACCAGATTGCAGCGGATCGACATTGCGCGAGACGATGCTTTGCAGGGCCACGATCACCTGGGCTGCCAAAAGGGTTGTGTCGATGGCCAAATGAGGGGCCGCGGCATGGCCCCCTCGTCCGCGCAGCAGAATTTCGAACTCATCTGCCGCCGCCATCATCGCTGCGGGACGCAGGCCAATGGTCCCTGCCTCCATCCCCGGCAGATTGTGCAGCGCATAGAATTCATCGATCTTCCAGCGCGAGATCAAACCATCCTCGATCATTGCGCGCGCGCCCGCCCCGCCCTCTTCAGCGGGCTGAAAAATCACGACGGCAGTACCATCAAAGTTGCGGGTTTCCGCCAGATATTTCGCCGCGGCCAGCAACATGGATGTATGCCCATCATGGCCACAGGCATGCATCATACCCGGCGTCGTCGAGGCATATTCGGCCCCCGTCTGCTCATGGATCGGCAAAGCATCCATATCCGCGCGCAACCCGATCACGCGACCGCTGCTGTCGCTTTTGCCACGGATCACGCCCACGACGCCGGTGCGCCCGATCCCCTCGGTGACCTCATCCAGCCCGAATTCCCGCAAAAGCGCTGCGACCCGACCCGAGGTGCGCGGCAGATCATATTGCAATTCAGGGTGGCGGTGAAAATCATGGCGCCAGGATTTGATCTCGGGCAGCATCTCGGCGAAACGGTTCTTGACGGGCATTTGGGTCTCCTTTGCCGCGCAAGGTTGCGTCGTTTCGCGCCGGGCTGCAAGCGGGCGCGCACATCTGGATGGGGATGTTTGCGCCGCACTTTGCGCGCACCGGTTTTCGCCTAAAGGCTAGGGCCAAGGACCAGGGCCGAGCCGTCACTGAAGCGCCCAAAACGAAAGCGCCCAAGGTCATGTTCGGTCGCGCGGCCCTGCATCAGATCAGCCATCACCCGACCAACCCCCGGCCCGATTCCAAAGCCGTGCCCCGACAGTCCAGTGGCGATGAACAGGCCCGAGATCGGGCTTTCATCTAAAATAGGAACCTCGTCGGGCATGACATCGATCATTCCGGCCCAAGCACTGCGCAACACGGGTGGGCCGATCTGGGGAAAGGCCTCAGAAAAATCACGATGCAGCTTTTTCAAAAACCGCTCATTGGGGGGCGGGTCCAACACCCGCATCCGCTCAAAGGGGCTTTCCTCATCGCCATGCCAGCGACGCTTGGTCAGCCAACCATCCGGAAATCCCAAAGGCGGCCATGGCCGCAAATGGGTCGCCCGATAATCGCGGCGCAATTGCGGCAGATAGGCTTTCAGGTTGCGAAACGCATCCGGTCCGACCCAGAAATCATGGGCCATTCCGGGGGCCAGCGTATAGCCGCCATCTTGTCTGCGCCGAAAAGAGAATTGGTTATCGGCAGCCGCACCATGCCAGAAATCCGGCATGGGCATGGTCGCCGCGACGGTCGAGCGTACGGCAAGCTGTGGCATGTCGATACCGGCGTTGCGCGCGAACAGCGATGACCACGCCCCACCCGCCAGCAAAACGCGATCGGCGCGGATATGGCCCAGCTCGGTGTAAACTCCGTGCAGGCGGCCGCCGCTAAGGTCCAGACTGCGCACCGCGCAATCCTCGACGACCATCGCCCCCTCTTGCTGGGCGATGCGCGCCAAGGCCGGAACCGCGCCCCAAGGCTCGGCCCGCGCATCAGATGGCGTTGACAAAGCCCCGATCCAGCCTGCGGAATTGGGCAATGTCGCCCCCAATTCCGCGCGTGAGACCATGCGCGTATCTAGCCCATGCTCACGTGCCAATACCAGCCACCCCTCGTAACTGGCTAATTCTGCTTCGGTTTTTGCCAGATAGGTGACACCGCATTGCTGAAAGCTGGCGGCTTCACCCAGATCGGGGGCCAGCTGTTCCCAAAGGCGCAGGGCCTCGATCATGATCGGCAGCTCGGCCGGGTCGCGCCCTTGTTGGCGGATCCAGCCCCAGTTGCGCGACGATTGCTCGGCGGCGATCCGGCCTTTTTCGCATACGACAACGCGCAGCCCCGCCCGCGCCAGAAAAAGCGCGCTGGCCACGCCCGCAATGCCGCCACCGATGATGACGATATCGCAAGCCTCGGGTAGCGGATCGGCAAAAGCCACAGGATCAGTGACGCGAATATGGCCACCTGTCAGCATCATGGCGACACCCGGGAATTTCTGCGCAACTTGGGCAGGTTCAGACGGCGTCTTGCGTGAAATGATGTCATTATGCCCCACGACGCTGATGCCTTGCATCTTAGGCTAACGCGGCAAAACCTCATTGCAACAATGATCTCTGACTTGGGGGGCAGTTTGACGCATTTCCCGTCACTGCGCCGGATTGATCATCCACTCAACGACCCGCCCAAGTGCCTGACGCGGCAAGATCACCAGCATCGGGCCGTCGATTTCCAGTTCGACCGGACCGACAACCTGATTGGAGGTTCCGGCAAAACCGTCGGGGGCAAATGCCAGCCCGTTGATCGGCCAGCGAAGCCCCTGACTGCGACCCGTGCATGGTCCCATCGGAAAAAGCGAAACACGGCTTCCCGGCTCCAGATCAAGCGCAAGCAGGGGGGGCGCGGCAAAGCAGATATCGACCTCTCCCAGCAGCACGACCGGGGGAATGCGGCGCCGCGAGATGACATTCAGCACCGCCAGCTGATGATCCAGTCTGCCACCGCCAAAGCCGATTCCGACCACCAATGGCGCCAAGATCCGGCTCAGGCATTTCTCAAAATCGGTGGTGTCTTGCTCGGCAATCCGGTGCAGGCGATCTGGCGGGATTTGGGCACGGGCGTCGGGGCCGAGACTGTCCAGATCCCCAATCACCAGATCGGGTACAGCCCCCAAGGCCAAAGCGCGATCCGCGCCCCCATCGGCCGCGACCAGAAACGGGCCAACGGCCAATGCATCGGCCATATCCTGTGGCGTCACCTGCCCCCCACCGATCAAGGTGACGGGAAGCTGGCTATGGGCCAGTGCCCTAGCCATCCTTGCCAATGCCTGTGAAAATACGCCTGCAGGGAAAGGCCCATGCGATGCCGAGCACCACATAAACCAGCACTTCGATCAGGATCGGCAGACGGCCAAACGAGCGATCAAGCCAGTTCATCAAAGTGACCGCCACAACGATGTAAAGCGGCAGCCCGATCAGCAAAATCACCAGCGACCAGCGTTTGCGCGACTTGAGATCCATCACTTGGCCCTTCCTCAGATGTCAAAACGCCCGCGATGCTTTTGCGCAAGGGGCCTGCTGCTCTTGCCATTCTCCGCGTATTTTAGCCACCCCGACATGCAAAAGGCCGCCGAAATTTCGGCGGCCCTTCACAGAATATGCAACGCGCCTGACAAAACAGACGCAAGCAGGTCTTATCAATCCGCGAAGGGATCGGTCACAAGGATCGTGTCATCGCGCTCGGGCGAGGTCGACAAAAGAGCGACCGGGCACTGGATCAGCTCTTCGATACGGCGCACATATTTGATTGCCGCGGCCGGAAGATCCGCCCAGCTGCGTGCGCCTTGAGTGGATTCCGACCAGCCGTCCATCTCTTCATAGATCGGAACGACTTTGGCCTGAAGCGCCGCAGCGGTTGGCAGGTGGTCGTAATGCTTGCCGTCGATTTCATAACCCACGCAGATTTTCAGCGTTTTGAAACCGTCCAACACGTCCAGCTTGGTCAGCGCAATGCCGTTCACGCCGGAAATCGCGCAGGTCTGGCGTACCAAAACCGCGTCAAACCAGCCGCAGCGACGCTTGCGCCCCGTGACCGTACCGAACTCGCGGCCACGCTCGCCCAGACGCTGACCATCGTCGTCGTCCAGCTCTGACGGAAACGGGCCAGAGCCCACGCGGGTCGTATAGGCTTTGACAATGCCCAGAACAAAGCCGATCGCGCTGGGGCCAAGGCCCGTACCGGTCGCGGCCATGCCCGACATCGTCGTCGAGGAGGTGACATAGGGATAGGTGCCGAAATCAATATCCAGCAAAGACCCCTGCGCGCCTTCGAACAAGATCCGCTTGCCTGCCCGACGGTCGTCGTTCAGCACTTTCCAGACCGGCTGTGCATAGGCCAGCAACTTCGGAGCGATCTCCAGCAGTTTGGCGCGCAGCTCGGCACGATCAATCGGCTCGGCGCCCAGACCTTTGCGCAGCGGATCATGATGGGCCAGCAGACGGTCAAGGCGCGCATCCAGCGTCTCGACATCGCCCAGATCAGCCACGCGAATGGCGCGGCGACCGACTTTATCCTCATAGGCGGGACCGATGCCACGACCGGTCGTACCGATCTTCGAGGCGCCTGCGGCCTCTTCGCGCAAACGATCCAAATCCTGATGCAGCGGCAAAATCAGCGGCGCATTCTCTGCGATCATCAGGTTCACGGGCGAAATCTCAACGCCCTGTGCAGCCAACTTATCAATTTCCGAAAACAGCGCCCAAGGGTCCAGCACGACGCCGTTGCCGATCACTGCCATCTTGCCCTTGCGCACGATCCCCGACGGAAGCAGCGAGAGCTTGAAGACCTGATCCCCGATCACCAGAGTATGTCCGGCGTTATGGCCGCCCTGAAAGCGCGCGATTACATCGGCGCGTTCCGACAACCAGTCGACGATCTTGCCTTTGCCTTCGTCGCCCCATTGCGCGCCGACGACCACCACATTGGCCATGTTCCTAATCCCTTCGGTCACAAATGCCCCAAAGGCGTATAAGGGTCTCGGGCGCTCGGGGAAAGCGCAAAGGGCATGCGATGGGCAAGTGAACAACGCCTTTGCCCTCCGTGCATAGCCTCAAACACCTAAAATCGGGTGAAATTCTGCCCTGAGGCGCGAAAAATCCTTTGGTGCGATTTGTGGGCTGTGGGACGATCCGTTTTGGCCGGACGCGATCCGGTCGGTTCGGAGGATGTAGAATGTGCCATGCCTGCGTGATTGAATCCGTGAAATCCAGCATGATGTCGCGCCGCAGCCTGTTCAGCGGTGCAGCCGCCGCAGGTGCGGCAGCTATTGCCATGGGCGCGGTTTCCGCCCGCCCTGCCCTGGCCGCGTCCAGCGGCAAAGTCGTTGACCTGACCCATGCCTGGGATGAGACCTTCCCGACCTTCGATGGCAAACCCGGCATCACCTATGAAGAGGCCGTGAACTTTGACAAATCTGGCTATCAGCTGTGGAAGCTGACGATCTTTGAACATAGCGGCACGCATATCGACGCACCTTTGCATTTTTCAAAGGATGGGAAATCCGTGGCCGAGATCGATCCCGGCAACCTGATCTGCCCGCTTTGCGTCGTCGACATATCCGCCAAGGCCAAGGATGACGCCAATGCCATGCTCGAGGCCTCTGACCTCGAGGCCTGGATCAGCGCCAATGGCGAGATCCCGGCGGGTGCTTTGGTCGCCATGAATTCGGGCTGGGCCGCCAAGGTCGACAGCCCAGAGTTTCGCACCGATGCAGCCGGCAATTTCGCCTTTCCAGGCTTTGCCAAAAGCGCGACAGACCTTTTGGCGCAGATGAATGTCGCGGGGATCGGCGTTGATTCGCTGTCGCTTGATCCCGGTAATTCACCCGATTTCGCCGTCCATAAATCATGGCTGTCCTCGGGCCATTTCGGGATCGAGGCCTTGGCCGGTCTGGATCAGATGCCCGCCAAAGGCGCAACGATCTTTGTCGGGGCACCAAAACATAAGCGCGGCACTGGCGGTCCTGCACGCGTTCTGGCGATGGTCTGATGAGTGTTGTCAAACTTCTGTCGGATGATGAGGCCGACCCGCGGGCGCTGGCGGTCTTTGAGCGTATTCGCACGGCCCGAGGCACCGATTACATCAATAATTTCTGGCGTGCCCAGGCCCATGATCCCGCGACGCTTGAGGCGGTCTGGGACCGATTGTCGCAAGTCATGGCCCCCGGCGCGCTTGATCCTTTGGTCAAGGAGTTGATCTATATCGCGGTATCAACGGCGAATGGCTGCAGCTATTGCGTCCATTCCCATACGGCCGCCGCCCGCGCCAAGGGCATGACAGCCGCCCAACATGCCGAACTTTTGGCGGTGATCGGCATGGCTGCCCAAACCAATGCGCTGGTCACAGCCCTTGGTGTGCCGATCGACGCGGGCTTCATCCAGGAATAAGAAATCTGCCGGGCGAAGACCCCGGCAGATACGCGCCCCTTGGCCGCAGCCCCATCCTGCGCTGGCCTGCCTTTTGTCGCCCCGCGCTGCCCCTGACTGATGTTGCCGACAAGCCCATTGCTGGGTGCATTGCTGCATTGCAGCAGCGACCCCTACGCAATGGCCGGACAATCGCCATTTTTAGGGCATAGCAATTTCGCATCACAAAGGAAAATCCGATGGCTTTCGCCCATGCCCCTAAGGCCCCGACCACGTCAAAAGGCGTTTTCGCGACGCTTGCAGGTGCGCTGAAGACGGCCATTCACACCTTTAACGAAGCGATGGAGCGGCGCTCGGCCTATCATGCGCTGAACCGTCTTTCGGATCGTGAGCTGGATCAGCTTGGCATGACCCGTGGGGATATTTTGGGCCGCATCTTCAACGACAAATCCCCCAACTGAATTTGCCAAAAACCCTAGCAGCTTTGATGGGCGTCGTGGTCGAAAGCCACGGCGCCCGATCTATATGCAACAGTTACGCGGCTGCGCTGGCGATGGCAGGCTGAAAGGGCGTGATCGTCACATCTTCGCCCTCGAAAATACAAAATGAGCCCGGCGGAACCTCGTGCCAGTCCTTTTCATCAGCCTCCAGCGGCTCCGAGACAACTGCGCGCCCCCCGCGCGTCGCCGACCAGCGATGATACAGCGATGGCGCATGTTCATCCGAGGCATAGCGCAGCGCATATAACCGCTCCCCATCCGAAAAAGCCGCCGTCAGCCGGACATAGGGCGTGTTCCCACGCGCACGGGCCAAAGCCTCGAATTCAGCGGTTGCCCGCGCCATGGCGCCAGCAGGGTCACGGTCCAACCCCATTCCCAAAGCCAGCAGAAACAAAGCCTCGCTGTCGGTGGCGCCTTTGCGGTTGTGATAAACTTCGTCGGGGATCAGAACCTCGGCCGAGCGGCGATAGCCGTCATAGCCGCCAAACTGCCCATTATGCATAAAGCTCCACCTGCCGACACTGAACGGGTGGCAGTTTTTGCGGCTGGTCGCCGTGCCGGTCGACGCGCGCACATGAGCCATGAAGAGATGGGATTTTACGGTCGCCGTCAGGCTGCGCAGGTTGGGGTCTGACCATGCCGGCATGACATCGCGGTAAAGGCCCGGCTCATCGCGATCCCCGTACCAGGCAATTCCGAAACCATCGGCGTTCACCGGGGTATGACAATGGGTCGCGCCGTGGCTTTGCCGCACGAGGGAGTGCCCCGGACGGCTGATGATGTCTTCAAGATAGATCGGCGTGCCGATATAGGCGGCCCAACGGCACATGCCTTGCCCCTGATTTCCAGTCTTTTGCCAAGGGTTAGCACGTACATATTAACGAATCACGTTATTTCGTGACCGGGGCGGCCTCTTCGACAATCACAAGATCGCGCTCGGATGCGCCGCGCGCATGGCTCAGCGCCTCTTGATAGGCGTCCGAGCGATAGCAGGCCTCGGCCGCGGCAAGGCTGGGAAAGCGCGCAACGACGTTGCGCGCCCGGTCCCGGCCCTCGAGCTGGATATAGCGGCCACCGCGCGCAAGGAATTCTCCCCCATGCGCGGCAATCGCCGGACCCGCCAATTTGGCGTAGCGGCCATAGGCCTCTTCATCGGTCACATGGACATTGGCGATCCATAATGCAGTGGTCATGCGCGCGCCTCGATCAGTTGTTCAACTGCCAAGATTGCCGCATCTGCTGCCTCAAGGCTAGGGGCACCGCCCTGGGCACGATCGGGACGGCCACCGCCGCCTTTGCCGCCCAGTGCCGCGACAGCCGCCTGAACCAGCTCGACCGCAGAAATCTTGTCGGTCAGATCAGCCGTCACACCTGCGGCAACCGTGGCTTTACCATCGGCATCGGTCAAAGCGACCACTGCACCCGTGCCAAGTTTTGCCTTCAGCTCATCGACCAGCGGGCCAAGTTCCTTGCCTGAAACCCCGTCGAAGCGGCGAGCGATTACTTTGATCCCGTTGATTTCCTTGGCTGCTTCCTGCGAGGCGCCGCCCATCGCCAAGTGGCGCTTGAGCTGTGCAACCTCATTGGCAAGCGCCTTGCGCTCGTCGGCCAGCGCCTTGACGCGACCCACCACCTCGCCGGCCTGCGCCTTAAGCGCCGCCGCGATTTCGGCCAATTGGCTGTCGGCATTGCGCAGATGCGCCAGCGCCTCGGCGCCGGTCAGCGCCTCGATCCGGCGCACACCCGCGCTGGAGGCGCTATCGCTCAGCAGCACGAATGCCCCAATATCGCCCGTACGCGCAACATGAGTGCCCCCGCACAGTTCAAGCGAATAGGTGGCCTTGTCCAGCCCCTTGCCCGAACCGTCCTGACGCCCCATCGAGACGACGCGAACCTCATCGCCATATTTCTCGCCAAACAGCGCCTGCGCACCCAATGCGCGGGCATCGTCAGGCGACATGATCCGGGTTTCGACCGGGGTGTTCTGACGGATATAGGCGTTAACCTCGGCCTCGACGGCAGCCAGCTCTTCGGCGGCGACCGCCTTGTTGTGGCTGAAATCGAACCGTAGGCGGTCGTCAGCGTTCAGGCTGCCGCGCTGCGCAACGTGATCGCCAAGCGCATGACGCAGCGCCTCATGCAGCAAATGCGTGGCCGAGTGGTTCGCGCGGATCTGGCCGCGACGGGCATGATCCACCACCAGCTGTGCACCCTGGCCCTGCGAAATCTCACCCATGGTGACTTCTGCAAAGTGGATGACCAGACCGGAAACCTTCTTGGTATCGGTGACCCGTGCCGCGCCGCTTTCGGTCTTGATCAGGCCGGTATCCCCGACCTGGCCGCCCGATTCTGCATAGAACGGGGTTTGGTTGACCACGATCTGAACGGTCTGGCCCTCTTTGGCCGTTCCGGTTGTCGCGCCATCCTGCACCAAGGCGATGATCTGCCCTTCGGCGATCTCGGTGTCATATCCCAGGAATTCGCTTGCGCCGTGCTTATCGGCAAGGTCGAACCAGATGGTCGCATCTGCTGTCTCGCCCGATCCGGACCAAGCGGCGCGCGCCTTGGCCTTTTGTTCGGCCATTGCGGTGTCAAAGCCTGCCGTCTCGACGGTCCGGCCCTTTTCGCGCAGCGCATCCTGGGTCAGGTCCAGCGGGAAGCCGTAAGTGTCATAGAGTTTGAAGGCAGCCGCACCAGGAAGCTCGGCCCCTTCGGGAAGCTTGGACAGCTCGTCGTCAAGCAAGCGAAGCCCGCGGTCCAGCGTCTGCTTGAAGCGCGACTCTTCCAGCTTGAGCGTCTCTTCGATCATCGACTGCGCGCGGCCAAGCTCGGGATAGGCCCCACCCATCTGACGCACAAGCGCGGGCACCAGTTTGAACATCACTGGATCTTGCGCGCCCAGCATATGAGCATGGCGCATCGCACGGCGCATAATGCGGCGAAGCACATAACCGCGTCCCTCGTTCGAGGGCATGACGCCATCAGCGATCAAGAAGCTGGTCGAGCGCAGGTGATCGGCGATGACACGGTGATGAACTTTACCCGGGCCGTCGGGGTCGCTGCTGGTCGCATGGGCCGAAGCCTCGATCAAGGCGCGCATCAAGTCGGTGTCATAGTTGTCGTGCTTGCCCTGAAGCAACGCACCGATCCGCTCTAGCCCCATGCCGGTGTCGATCGACTGCATGTCGAGCGCACGCATCGTGCCATCCTCGAACTGCTCGTTTTGCATGAAAACGAGGTTCCAGATCTCGATGAAGCGATCGCCGTCCTCGTCTTTCGAACCGGGCGGGCCGCCCCAGATGTGATCGCCGTGATCAAAGAAGATCTCGGTGCAAGGACCACAGGGTCCGGTTGGGCCCATGCGCCAGAAGTTGTCGTCCGTCGGAATGCGGATAATGCGGTCATCGGACAGGCCCGCGACCTTCTTCCAGATATTCGCGGCCTCGTCATCGGTGTGATAGACCGTGACCAAAAGCTTGTCCTTGGGAATGCCGAAGTCCTTGGTCAGCAGCTCCCATGCAAAGGGGATAGCCTCTTTCTTGAAATAATCGCCAAAGCTGAAATTGCCCAGCATCTCGAAGAAAGTATGGTGGCGCGCGGTATAGCCGACGTTGTCCAGATCGTTGTGCTTGCCGCCTGCGCGAACGCATTTTTGCGCGGTGGTCGCACGCTTATAGTCGCGGTGTTCAACCCCGGTGAACAGGTTCTTGAACTGGACCATGCCCGAGTTCGTGAACATAAGCGTCGGATCATTGCGCGGCACGAGCGGGCTCGAGTCGACGACCTCGTGATCGTTGCGCTTGTAGAAATCCAGGAAGGTGGAACGAATATCGTTCAAGCTTGGCATATCAGGAAATCCCGCTGAGGGCCTCGAACCGGCGCTGTCTAAAGATGTGAGAAAAGGCAATATCCCCCAGCGCGGCCAGCGTAAAGGCGCAACCTTGCGCCAAGGGCCAGAAGCCGTAGTCAAATGGGGAAACTGAAAGAAAAAGGGGCCGTTGGGCCCCCTGATCACTGTGCTGATGGCTCAAACAAGGCTCAGTCGTCGACGACATCTCCGCCGTCGTCGCCCTCAACCCCGAACTCAAGCCCGTGGCTGGCGCGGATCTTATCCTCGATCGCATAGGCGATTTCAGCATTGTCGCGCAAAAACTGCTTGGCGTTCTCGCGGCCCTGGCCGATGCGCTCGTCCCCGTAAGAGTACCAAGAGCCCGATTTTTCGACCACTCCGGCCTTGACGCCAAGGTCAATCAGCTCGCCGACCTTGCTGATGCCCTCGCCGAACATGATATCGAACTCAACCTGACGGAAGGGCGGCGCGACCTTGTTTTTCACGACTTTGACGCGGGTCGTATTGCCCGTCACCTCGTCACGATCCTTCACCGAACCGGTGCGGCGAATATCCAGTCGAACCGAGGCATAGAATTTCAGCGCATTGCCACCCGTCGTGGTTTCGGGGTTACCGAACATCACGCCGATCTTCATGCGAATCTGGTTGATGAAGATGACCATGCAATTGCTGCGCCCGATCGAGGCCGTCAGTTTGCGCATGGCCTGGCTCATCAAACGGGCTTGGCTGCCCATCTGCATATCGCCCATATCACCTTCGATTTCCGATTTCGGCGTCAAAGCCGCAACCGAATCGACCACGACAAGATTAACAGCCCCCGAGCGCACCAGCGTATCAACGATCTCTAGCGCCTGCTCACCCGTATCGGGCTGGCTGATCAGCAGCTCATCCAGGTTGACGCCCAACTTTTTCGCATATTGGGGGTCAAGTGCATGTTCTGCGTCAACGAATGCGCAAACCCCGCCTTTTTTCTGCTCTTCCGCCACAACATGCAGCGTAAGCGTCGTCTTGCCCGAGCTTTCAGGCCCGAAAATTTCGATGATGCGGCCCTTTGGCAGGCCACCGATGCCCAGCGCGATGTCCAGCCCAAGCGAACCCGTCGAGGTGGCCTCGATCTCGGCAACCGGGCTATCGGCACCCAGCTTCATGATCGAACCTTTGCCGAACTGGCGCTCGATCTGTGCGAGCGCGCTGTCCAGAGCCTTCTGCTTGTCAGCCGTTTTCTTGTCGTTCATGTCGAAAAGTGTCGCCCCTGCCATGATGTCCTCGCAGTTATTTCACACCCCTCGCACGGGGGCAATCTTCGTCATCTGGTTAATGTTCTCTTATTGTTCTTATGAGGCAGAATTTATGCTTTGGCAATATCTTTCACCACCCTCAGGACAAGTCGGCTGCCTCCATTTCGCCTTGCGTTGCGACAGGGGCTTGCCCGTCAGCCTGCGCGAATTGCTTACTGACAAGCGAGGTCAGTTCGCTTAGCGAAAAAGGCTTGGCCAGGAAGGCCGCGTTGGGCACCGGGGTCGTCCCTTCCTGAAAAATATGCTCACTATAGCCTGACATGAAAATCACCCGCGTCGCAGGCCGATCACGCAGCGCGGTGCGCACCCATGCCGGTCCATCCATGCCCGGCATGACGACGTCAGTGACGAAAACATCCACGATAAGGCGCTGATCGGACAGAATTTCCAGCGCATCTTCTGCGCAGGCGGCCTCAAGAACCTTGAAACCTTGCAGCTGCAACGCGCGGCTGGCAAAAGCGCGCACCGGGGCCTCGTCCTCGACCAATAGCACGGTCGCCTCTTTTTCGATGCGCGGAACGGGCTCGCGCGCAGGAGTGGGTTCCGCCCCCACTTCGGCGTCGTAAGCCTCGCTGCCATGGGCCGGGAAATAGAGCGTGAACGTGGTTCCCTCACCCAGGACGCTGTCGCAAAAGATAAAACCACCCGTCTGCTTTACGATGCCGTAGGCCGTTGACAGCCCAAGCCCCGTCCCTTCGCCCGTGCGCTTGGTTGAAAAAAACGGCTCAAACACCTTGGCGATGATATCGGCCGAAATGCCGCAGCCACGATCCATTACCTCGACCTTGACATATTCACCCGGCGGCAGAACCAAAACGCTGGTGGCATCAGATGCATCGACATGATGGTTCGAGGTGCGGATTGTGATGTCGCCGCCCTCGGGCATGGCATCACGCGCATTGACGACCAAGTTCATGATCACCTGCTCTAGCTGGCGTTTATCGGCGCGGATACGGTTCAGTTTTGGATCATGATGGAATGTCAGTATGATTTTCTCGCCGACCAGGCGGTTCAGCAGATGTGTCAGATCGGCCAGCGAGTCGCGCAGATCGAACAATTGCAGCTTCAAGGTCTGCTTTCTGGAATAGGCCAGCAACTGCCCCACCAAAGCCGCAGCGCGATTGGCGTTCTGGCTGATTTGATCCAGATCGGCAAAGTCAGGATCACCCTTGTCGTGACGCAGCATCAGCAGGTCGCAATGGCCGCTGATCGCAGTTAGCAAGTTATTGAAGTCATGTGCGATACCGCCCGCAAGCTGGCCAATAGCCTGCATTTTCTGACTTTGGACAAACTGTGCCTCGAGGCGCTTAAGATCACTGGCATCGGTCAGGACGGCCGTGACACTATCGCCATGCCCCCCTTTCAGCGTGACCTGAATGAACCGCTCGGGGCCGGAACCCCGCAGCCGCAAAACCTCGCTGCCGACAAGCTGACGACCAAAACAGGCGTCCGAGACCCAATCAGACAACGACCGCCCCGGCCCCTCGAAAATCGAGGTCATCGGCCGGTCCGCCAGATCACAGCCCAGCATGTCATGGGCCACGCTATTGCCGCGAATGATGGTCGCGCGCGCATCAAGAAGCAAAAGCGCCACCGGAAGCTCATCGAACTGGGTCAGATCGCTTTGCCGCTCGACCGACATCTCGCTTGCATCGCCCAGGACCTCATCCTCGGCCTGCCAAAATTGCAGACTGGCGCCTGGTTTGCGCGAAATATTGTACTTGCCCGCTGGCCCCAGATCGGCCCGGGCGGTGCCCTTACGGTCAAGCGCCGTCAAGATCATGCGCCAGACCCCTTCGGGATTGCCCAATCCGCGCCCAAGCGCATCTTGGCCACGCCGTCCGATCAAATCACCTTGCCGCGACAAAAGCTGCGCATTTTGCGCAAGGATCTGACCATCGGGCGCACAAACCAAAGCCGGTACCGATGCATGGGTCAGCTCGGGCATCAGCGCGCGCAACTCGCGCCGCTCGCTAAGCCCATTCAACAAGTGCCGCAGCGATAAGGCGCCGCCCAGAATATACCAGGCCAGCGCCACGGCGATAAAAATCAAATAGCCCCGGCCAATCGGGCTGGATGGCTGAAACGCCAGCCAGAAAGCCGCAACCAAAGCTGGAAGCGTCAAAAGCGGCACCAACGCCAAGGCTGTTGATGGCATGTCGCGTCTGATCATGATCCCCTCGCGGCAGAGACTATAACTAACTCTACCTTAGCGCGAATTAATAAGGGGTTAATGACGTATCAGCCGCGCCAAATAAAATCCGTCAGAGGCGTTTAGCGGCGTAAAGACCTGCTGCTCGGCCAGGGTAAAAGCGGGATTGCGGGCCAAAAAGGCCGCAACCTGATCACCATTCTCCGCGTTCAGCAGCGAGCAGGTCATATAGGCCAGACTGCCTCCGGCAACGACGAAAGTTGCCGCTTCGTCCAGAATTTGGGACTGAAGCGCCAACAGGCGCTCAAGATCCTTGGGGCTCAGGCGCCATTTCGCGTCGGGCGTGCGCCGCCACGTCCCAGAGCCCGAGCAGGGCACATCGGCCATGACCAGATCGAAATGACCTCGGACCATGCGGGGTTTGAGCAGGCGGATATTGGCCCCCGCACGGCGCGCGCGTTGAGGAAGATCAGCCATGCGCGCGGCCTCGATGTCATGGGCGCTGACAGGCGCCGCTCCGCGTGCGGCCATGGCCAAAGCCTTGCCGCCGCCACCCGCGCAATAGTCAAGCACGCTGCCCGTGCTGGGCAGTTCGGCACATGCCAGCTGCGGCGACAGATCCTGCAGTTCGACCGCGCCCTCGCGGTAACTGCCCGAGGCAGCAATGCCCCGCGCCCCGTCAATCACGCGCAAAGCCGTGGGCAGCAGCGGTGACACCTCGGTCGTGATGCCGTCGCGCGCCAGCGCCTCTTGCGCCTTTGAAACCGAGGCGCGCTGTGTATTGACCCGAAGCCAGACCGGGGCACGTGCCCGCATGGCCTGCGCCACCTTCTCGGCATCGGCGCCAAGGGCCGCCTGCCAGGCGGGCCAAATCCATTCGGGCAAATCGCGAGCAAGCGCTTCATCCGGAGCCTGCCCCCCTGCCAGCTCGGCCGGATCAAGCGGGGCAGGCGCGTGGCCCTGTCCCGAAAACATCTGCGCGATGTCGATGCCTTCGGCACGGCAATGGCCGATCATCAGCCCCCGCCCGCTTAGCGCACCGCCCAAGGCCGCGCGCGCGTTGCGACTGCGCAGGCTATCGAAAACCAGATCACGCACCGCCGCGCGATCCCCCGACCCGGCAAAGCGGCTGCTGCGCGACCATCGGATCAGCGCGGCCTCGGCCGGCTCGCCGTTCAGAATGCGGTCAAGAATATCAATGGCGGCCTGAATACGAGCGGCAGGGGTCACGTTCTTCTCTCGGTTATAGCGTCTTTTCGACAGCGTCTGTCGGACATGGAAAGGGCGGCTTGCGCCGCCCCGGTTCCTTTGGATCAGCCCAAGCGGTAGTTCGGGCTTTCGCGCGTGATCTGCACGTCATGGACGTGGCTCTCGCTCAGCCCGGCGCCGGTGATGCGTACGAATTCGCATCCGCCCCGCATATCGGCGACGGTCGCATTGCCGGTATAGCCCATGGCTGCGCGCAGCCCGCCCACCAACTGGTGGATCACCGCTGCGGCTGTGCCTTTATAGGGCACCTGCCCCTCGATCCCTTCGGGAACCAGCTTGTCCGAAGCCGCATCCTTTTGGAAATAGCGATCGGCCGAGCCGCGCGCCATAGCCCCAAGGCTGCCCATGCCGCGATAGGATTTGAAGGTGCGGCCCTGGTACAAGATCACCTCGCCCGGGCTTTCATCGGTGCCCGCAATCGCGCTGCCGACCATGGCGCAGGATGCCCCAGCCGCAATCGCCTTGGCAAAATCGCCCGAGAATTTGATCCCGCCGTCGGCAATCACCGGAATATCGCCTGCCCCTGAAACCGCATCCATGATCGCGGTCAGCTGCGGCACGCCCACGCCCGCAACGATGCGCGTCGTGCAGATCGAGCCGGGGCCGATCCCGACTTTGACGGCATCCGCGCCGGCATCAATCAGCGCTTTCGCACCCGAGGCAGTGGCGACGTTGCCCGCAATCACCTGCACCGAGCTGGAGAAGTTCTTGATCCGGCTGACGGCCTTGCCCACGCCCTCGGAATGGCCATGTGCGGTATCGATCACAACCAGATCCACACCAGCTTCAATCAGCGCCATGCTGCGCTCGAAACCCTCTTCGCCAACGGTCGAGGCCGCAGCCACGCGCAGGCGTCCCAGATCGTCTTTACAGGCCAGCGGGTTGAGAACTGATTTCTCGGTGTCTTTCAGCGTCAGCAAACCGGTCAGCTTGCCGGAATCATCCGTGACCAACAGCTTTTCGATGCGGCGGGCCTTCATCATTTCGATGGCCTGCGCGCGATCGGCAGGCTCGTGAAGAATCGCCAGATTGTCGGTGGTCATCATCACGCTGACGGGCGTGTTGTCATCGCTGGCAAAGCGCATGTCACGGTTGGTCACGATCCCCACGACCCGGCCCGAGCCGTCCACAACCGGAAAACCGCTGACGCTATAGCGCTCTTGCAGGGCCTTGGCATCCGCCAGCGTCTGATCCGCGCGCAAAGTGATCGGCGAATAGACGATACCCGATTCGAAGCGCTTGACGCGGCGAACTTCGGCCGCCTGCTGTTCGGTGGTCAGGTTGCGGTGGATGACGCCGATCCCGCCCGCTTGTGCCATGGCAATGGCCATCCGGCTTTCCGTCACGGTGTCCATAGCCGAAGACAGCAGCGGAATATTCATGCGGATCTGGCGGGTGACATAGGTGGTCACATCCGCAGTAGAGGGCATCACGGTGGATGCTGCGGGTACGAGCAATACGTCGTCGAAGGTGAGAGCCTCGCGAATCTGCATGGAACTATCCTTGTCAGTGTTCGATTTGGCACTTTCCCCTTTCACGCGGCCAAGGAAAAGTCCAGCCCGTCTGTCAAGTAATTTTGCGGCTTTCCCGTGCCCCATGCATCCGTCGCGATTTCGCGGCACAAACAAGCGGCCCTGCCCCCTGCCTGACACATTGCAGCATCAGTTGAATTCTTTCGTCTAAGGCGGCCGGTTTAGGCGATCAAATGACGTTGACCTTACGTCCGTGGTTGCGTCAGGGACACGATTGACACGCACCGATCCATCAAACGCTACGTTTTCAACGAGACTGAATTGACCCATCAACTTTGCATGAGCAACCATAACCATGGGATCAGCGAAATTTCAGGGAGGGGAACCATGAAACTTACCATCACCACGCTCGGCGCCTTGTTGCTTGGCGCCACCGCAAGCGTTGCAGGCGGCATCGAACGTGCCCCACAGTCCTTGGCGGTTCTTTTCGAAGAGGGGAACTACGCTGAACTTAGCTTTGGTGGTGCAAATCCCAAGGTGAAGGGCAAGGATATTGCGGGCTTCAGCACTGGCGATGTCGCGCAGGGTTACGGCTTTTTCGGCCTCGCCTATAAGCATCAGTTCAACGACAACCTCTCGGCGGCCATCATCGTCGAGCAGCCCTTTGGCGCAGACATTCGCTATCCGATGATCGCGGCCCCGCTGGCTGCCTACGACGTGCTGGACGGCACGCGGGTTCTGGTGAACTCGACGACCTATACCGGTCTGCTGCGCTATAAGTTCGAGAACAACTTCTCGGTTCACGGCGGCATTCGCGCCTCGCGTGCGGATGGCCAGGTAAAGCTGAGCGGGGCGGGCTATGGCGCATTCTCGGGTTACGATCTGGATATCGACGGGGCCTGGGGCTTGGGCTGGGTCGCGGGTGCCGCTTACGAGATCCCCGAACTCGCGGCGCGCGTCTCGCTGACCTATAACTCGCCGATCAGCCATGATTTCGACATGACCGAAAGCGGGCCGATCGTCGGGGCTTTGACCGGCGGTGCGACCGATACGGTCTCGGGCAAGCACAAGGTCAAGACCCCGCGCAGCTGGATGCTGGAAGCGCAATCGGGCGTGGCCAAGGATACGCTGGTTTTCGGCTCGGTTCGCTGGGTGAAATGGTCCGAGTTCAAGGTCGACAACTTTGTCTTCCCGCAGCCGACAGTGGCCGGTCCGGTTGATCTTGTCACGCTGGAGGACACCACCACCTATACGCTTGGTGTCGGACGCAAGTTCACGGACAATTGGTCGGGCTCGGCCTCGTTCACCTATGAGCCCTCGAAAGGCGACACCGTTTCGCCTTTGGCGCCTTACAATGGCCGCAAGGGTATCACCCTTGCCGCGATCTACACCCAGGACAACGTCAAAATCACGACGGGGATCAACTACTCCAAACTGGGCGGGACCGAGCTGGGCGTTGGCCCCAATGGCAACAAACGCACCGTCGCCGAGATGGATGATGGTGAACTATGGGGCGTTGGCGTGCGCGTCGGCTATAGCTTCTAAACAGCGACTAAGGCCCGTTATTGGCCTGGATGATCAAAAGGCCCCGCAGTTGCGGGGCCTTTTTTCATTTGGCACGCCGGATGGGTTTTGCCCAAGCGTTAAAGCCGCAAGGCCCAGTCGCTATCGGCAAAGAATCAGCCCGCAGCGATCGGCCCTAACACCAGATCCGCAATCACTCAGCTAAGCCCGTCTCGTTCGGATCTTTCAGGGCCAGAACCAGTTGGGTGAAATGCTCGCCACGTTTTTCGAAATTCGGATATTGATCGAAACTGGCCGCGGCCGGGGCCAGCAAAACGGTTTCGCCCGGCTGAGCCTCGGCGGCGGCATGGGCGACCGCTGCCTCCATTGTTTCGGCGATCTCATAGGGGGTTTGGCCAATCTCAAGCGCGAAATCGCGGGCGGAATGTCCGATCAGATAGGCTTTGGTGACATTGCCCAGATGGGGCAGCAGCGATGAAATTCCGCCATCCTTGCCCAGCCCACCCGCAATCCAGCGAATGTTTTTAAAGGCCAACAGCGCCTTTTGCGCGGAATCGACATTGGTGGCTTTGCTGTCATTGACCCAGCGCACGCCATCGATCTCGGCCACGGTTTGGCTGCGATGCGGCAAACCAGCAAAGCTGTGCAGAGCCGATTCAATTTCGCGCGGGGCGAGGCCCACGGCGCGACATGCCGCATAGGCCGCACAGGCGTTTTGGTGATTATGCTCGCCCGGCAGACCCGTGATGGCGCGAAGATCGAATGAGGCGACCTGGCGGCCTTTGCGGTATTCCGCCAAAAATCCCTTGCGCGCGAAAACCGACCAGCCAAAGCCGTCAAGCTTTGCCCCAGCCGAGACGCGGATCACCCGATCATCGGCCGCACCCTGCCCCAATTGATCCGCCAGATACTGCCCCTCGATTTCATCGACACCGATGATGGCCCGGTCAGGGCCACCTTCGGCAAACAGGCGGCGCTTGGCAGCGAAATAGCCGCCCATGCCGTTATGGCGGTCCAGATGATCTGGCGAAAGATTGGTGAACACCGCAACATCGGGCGTCAGCGCGCGCGCCAGATCAGTCTGATAGCTGGACAGTTCCAGCACGACGACCTCGCCATCGACCGCGGGTTCGAGCGAAAGAACCCCGGTGCCGATATTGCCGCCCATCTGCGTCGGTCGGCCGTTTTCTTGCAAAATATGGTGGATCAGCGCGGTTGTCGTGGATTTCCCATTCGAACCCGTGACCGCAATGACACGCGGGAATGTGTCGAACTGATCCCATTCGCTGCTGGCAAAGCTGCGGAAAAATAACCCGATGTCGTTATCGACCGGAATGCCAAGACGATAGGCCATGGCGATGGCGGGATGGGGTTTGGGATAGAGATGGGGAATGCCGGGGCTGGTGATCAGCGCCGAGACCCCTTGCCACGAGGTTTCGCGGGTCAGATCGCGAAGGGTGAGCCCCTGGGCCTCGGCCTCGGCGCGGGTATCGGCGCCGTCATCCCAGACGATGACGGATGCCCCCCCCTCGGCCAAGGCGGCCGCAGTGGCGCGGCCCGAGCGGCCAAGGCCTAAAACGGCGATGATCTGGTTCTGAACGCCCTGAACGGGAATCATTTGCGGCCCCTTTGCAATCTGGCGCCGGGGGCGCTTCGCCCCCCGGACCCCCAGAGGATATTTCATCATGGAAGAAAAAAGCAGCCCCTGAGGGGCTGCAGCAGTTTAGCGGATCTTGAGCGTAGCAAGCCCGATCAACGCAAGGATCAGGGCAATGATCCAGAAGCGGATGACGATCTGCGGCTCGGCCCAGCCCTTTTTCTCGAAATGGTGGTGAATCGGGGCCATCAGGAAGACGCGCTTGCCCGTGCGTTTGAAATACAGCACTTGGATGATGACCGAGAGCGCCTCGACCACAAAAAGGCCGCCGACAACGGCTAGGACGATCTCATGCTTGGTGACCACGGCGATTGCGCCCAGTGCCCCGCCCAGTGCCAGCGAGCCGGTATCGCCCATGAAAACGGCGGCAGGCGGCGCGTTATACCACAAAAAGCCCAGACCACCGCCGATGAGCGCGGCCACGAAAACCGCAAGCTCGCCCGTTCCCGGAACGAAGTGCACGCCCAGGTAATTCGCGAAATTGGCGTTACCGACCATATACGAGATGATGGCGAAAGTCGCCGCCGCAATCATCACCGGCATGATCGCAAGCCCGTCAAGACCATCGGTCAAGTTCACGGCATTGGCCGCACCCACGATCACGATCATGGCGAAGGGCACGTAGAAAATGCCCAGATTGACCAGCGCATTTTTCAAAAGCGGCAGCGCCAGTTGATTGGTCAGCGCGTCGGGATGCAGCCAAGCCGCTGCGAGACCCGCCAATGCGGCAATCAAAAGTCCAAGCAGCATGCGTACCCGGCCAGACAGGCCTGCATGGTGCTGTTTGGTCACCTTGGCATAATCATCGGCAAAGCCGATCGCGGCAAAGCCAAGCGTCACCAGAAGCACGATCCAGACATAGCCGTTATCCAGTCTTGCCCAGAGCAGCGTGCCAAATGTCAGCGCCGCCAGGATCAACAGCCCGCCCATGGTCGGCGTACCCGCTTTGGCAAAGTGGTTTTGCGGGCCATCATCGCGGATGGGCTGGCCCTTTTTCTGCTTGCGCCGCAGCAGATCGATCAGCGGCCTGCCAAACAGGAAGCCAAAGATCAGCGCCGTGAAAAATGCGCCCCCTGCCCGGAAGGTAATATAGCGAAACAGGTTGAAGAAATCGCCGCCGTCAGACAGGCTCGTCAGCCAATAAAGCATCGCTATCCCCTTTTCTCAGGGGCGCTGCTTTGCCGCGAAGCACGCAGCGCGTCAACCACCGTCGAGACCTTCGACGATTTGGACCCCTTGACCAGCACGATATCGCCGGTCGCGGCCAGCTCGCTTGCGCGCGCGGCCAGTTCATTTGCAGATTGGCACCAGATCCCGCGCTGATCGGCAGGCAGCGCCTGATAAAGGGCATGCATCAGCGGCCCGGCAGCATGGACCACCGCGATTTGGCCGATGGCAGGATCATTGGCCATATTTCGATGGAGCGCGACCTCGTCGGGGCCCAGCTCGAGCATGTCACCCAAGATCGCCACCCGTCGTCCACCCGATAGCCGGGCCAAATTGGCCAGGCCTGCGGAAAGCGAGGTGGGGTTGGAGTTATAGGCATCATCAATCAGGCGCAGCCCGTCGAGATCCTCGATCGCGCCGCGTCCTTTTGGGGGGGACCAATGCGCTGAAAGCGCTTGTGCGGCGGCCTTGACATCGGCACCGGCCGCGCCGATCGCGGCCAGCACCCCGACCGAATTCATCGCAAAATGCAGACCCGCGCTTTGCAGGTGGTAATCGATGATTTGACCGCCGATCTTTGCGCGGATCAAAATATTATCACCCTGCGTTTCGGCCTTCAGAAGCTGTGCCATGCCATGCGTGCCGAACCCGATCAGAATCGCACCGGCAGCATCAGCCGCATCGCGCAACAAGGGAGTAGTTTCCAGATCTTCGGGGAAAATTGCAGTTCCCGCAGGCTCGAGCCCAGCAAAGATCGCGCCTTTTTCGCGTGCAATGTCGGCGATGCCGTCAAATGCCTCGAGATGGACCGCAGCGACCGTCGTGATCATCGCGACATGTGGGCGCGCAAGGCGGGCCAGGGGCTCGATCTCGCCGGGGTGGTTCATGCCCAGTTCAAGAATCGCAAAATCGCTGTCGGCGGGCATGCGCGCCAAAGTCAGCGGAACACCCCAATGGTTGTTATAGCTGGCTTCGGCGGCATGGATCTTGCCCTGATTGGCCAAGGCCACCCGCGCCATATCTTTGGTCGAGGTCTTACCCACAGAGCCGGTGATGGCGAGGACCCGCCCCGACATCCGCGCGCGCCCCGCACGACCCAGGGCAGCCAAGCCCGTCAGCACATCATCCACCAGCAACAAAGGTGCATCCGCGCTAACGCCGTCGGGGATACGGCTGACCAAAGCGGCGGCTGCGCCTTTTGCCAATGCCTGTGCCACGAAATCATGGCCGTCACGCACATCTGTCAGCGCGACGAACAGATCGCCCGGCGTCAAAGTGCGCGTATCGATGGACACGCCCGTGGCTGCCCAGTCGCCGCTCGTGCGGCCACCTGTTGCGGCAGCAGCCTCTGCCGAAGTCCAAAGTGCGGTCATATTTTGCCGTCCAAAGCTGCCATCGCGACCGAGGCCTGTTCGGCATCGTCGAAGGGGAAAATATCCTGTCCGATGATCTGGCCGGTTTCATGGCCCTTGCCCGCAATCAGCAAGGCATCACCCGGCTGCAGCGCATCGACACCGCGCAAGATCGCCTCGGCGCGGTCGCCGACTTCGATGGCATCGGGGCCAGCCCCTGCCAGAACTTCGGCACGAATGGCGGCCGGATCTTCGCTGCGCGGGTTGTCATCGGTCACAAAGACCACATCGGCATAAGCGCGCGCGGCCTCGCCCATCAGGGGTCGTTTCAGCCGGTCGCGGTCCCCACCAGCCCCAAAGACCACGATGATGCGGCCCATGACATGGGGGCGCAAGGATTGCAAAGCCGAAGCCAGCGCGCCGGGTTTGTGCGAATAGTCCACGAAAACCGCCGCACCGTTTTCACGGATCGCGGCCAGCTCCATGCGGCCGCGCACGGTGGTCAGCTTGGGCAGCGCCTCGACGATTGCCTTGGGATCATCGCCGCTGGCAAGCGCCAGACCGACGGCTGCCAGAACGTTCTCGGCCTGAAAGCCACCGATCAATGCAAGGCGCACCATAAAGGTCTCGCCCATCAGTGAGAAACGCAGATCCTGTCCGGTTGCGTCATAGCGCTGGCCCAGAATACGCAAATCAGCGCGCTGATCGCGCCCCACGGTGGTCAGTTCCAGCCCACGGTCTGTTGCAATCTCGGCCATCTGACGGCCCCGCAGGTCGTCGATATTGATGACGGCCCCTGCACCTTCTTCAAGGATATGGTTGAACAACAGTGCCTTGGCGGCGAAATATTCGTCAAAATTCTTGTGATAATCCAGGTGATCCTGGCTGAAATTGGTAAAGGCGCCCGCCTGAACCCGCACGCCATCCAACCGCCGCTGGTCCAACCCATGCGAAGAGGCCTCCATGGCGACATGGGTGACCCCTGCGGCGGCGGCCTCGGACAGGACGCGGTGCAGGGTAATCGGCTCGGGGGTGGTATGGGCCAATCGCGCCTCGTAATCGCCCTGCACGCCCATCGTGCCAAGGCTGATCGAGGAATGTCCCAGCAACTGCCAGATCTGGCGCGTGAAGGTTGCCACCGAGGTTTTCCCCGAGGTTCCCGTGACCGCCACGACAGTTTCGGGCTGGGTACCAAACCAAAGCGAGGCGGCACCAGCAAGGGCCGCGCGTGCATCCTCGGCGATGACCAGCGCCGCATCCGATCCTGCAAGATCACCTGCCGCGATGGACGCACCTTCGCGGTCGGTCAGAATGGCGACCGCGCCTTGGCGCAAGGCATAGGCGATGAACTCGGCCCCATGCGACACCGAGCCGGGCAAGGCTGCAAACAGAAAGCCCGGTTTGACCTGACGCGAATCGACCGCCAGCCCCGTAATATCGGGGTCGCGGCCCTTGTCCCCTCTTAGCCCCAGAAGGGACAGCCGTTTCGCAGTATCAGTCACGTGGACCCCGTTATATCAGTTCGCGACCAGCTTTAGCCCATCGGGAAGTCGCGGTTCAATGGTTGGCAGCTTGGATTCGGTCTGCGGACGCAGCCCAACCAGCGGCGCAAGGCGGCGGATCAACTCGGCCGCGACGGGCACAGCCGTCAAACCCGCGACGCGCGATTCCCCGCCCCCTGCCGTGCTTGCCGAAGGCTCGTCCAGCGTCACGACCAGCACATATTTCGGATCGCTGGCGGGAAAGACCGAGGCAAAGGTCGCCACAACTTTGTTCTTGTAATAGCCGCCCGTCGGACGCGGTTTATCGGCGGTGCCGGTCTTACCCGCGATTTCATAGCCCTCGACATCGGTATTGCGGCCACTACCCCGTGTTACCACCTGACGCAGCAGATCCACGGCGACTTTGGCGGCTTTAGGCGACAAAACCTGCTCGCCCTCTTGGTGCTTATGGCCATGAACCAGCGTCGGGCGCACGCGCTTGCCGTCATTTGCGATGGTCGCATAGGCTGATGCCAGATGCAGCGGGCTTGCTGCAAGGCCGTGACCAAAGGACACGGTCGCAGCCGTCACCGCCGGCCAACGCTGCGGAACCAGCGGACGCCCGGTCGGCGCCTCGGTCATCTCCACCGGCGTTGCCTCGAAAAAGCCCAGCTTTTGCAGGAAGTCCTTTTGGCGCTCGACGCCCACCATCTGCGCCACGCGCACCGTGCCAACGTTCGAGGATTTGGCAATGATATCGGCAACCGAAAGCTGGCGGCCGTAATTGTGGAAATCATGGATCAGATACTTGCCGATCTTCATCGGCGAGGATGAGTTGATCATCGTATTGGGGTTGATCAGCTTGGCATCGATCGCTTGCGCCACCGGAAAGATCTTGAAGGTCGAGCCAAGTTCATATTGGCCCTGAACGGCACGGTTAAACAGCGGGCTATCCGAGGCATCACCCTTGGTCAGCGGACGTGGGCGATCATTGGGGTCGAAATCTGGCAGGCTGGCCATAGCGACGATCTCGCCGGTCTGAACCTCCATAAAGATCGCGGTCGCGCCTTTGGCATTCATGACCTTCATGCCATTTGCCAGAACCTCTTCCATAGCGGCCTGTGCGCTAAGGTCGATGGACAAAGACAGGGGCGCGCCGTCATTGGCCGGATCGCGCAGCCAGCCGTCAAAGGCCTTTTCCACCCCGGCCATGCCCAGAACTTCGGCGCTGCTCACGCCTTCATTGCCAAAGGTCGCGCCGCCCAGAATATGGCTGGCCAAATGCCCGTTGGGATAAAGACGCATTTCGCGCGGCCCGAACAAAAGGCCGGGCTCGCCGATGTCGTGAACGGCCTGCATCTGCTCGGGCGAGAGTTTTTTCTTGATCCACAGGAAGGTGCGCTTGCCGGTGAAATCCTTGGTCAGCCGCTCTTGATCAAGGTCCGGAAAGACCTTGGCCAATTCGCGTGCGGCACGCTTGGGATCAATCATCTGCTGGGGATGGGCGTAAAGCGAATGGGTCAGAAGGTTGGTTGCCAGAACCCGCCCCGCGCGATCGGTGATATCGGCACGCTGCGAAATGATCTGGGCGCCGGTTGTCTGAACGCGCGGCTCGGTCGGTTGGCTTGAGGCCAGCCCGCCCATGCGCAGCCCGACCGTCGAAAAGGCCACAAGGAAAACCGTCGCCAAAAAGACCAAACGCCGCTCGGCGCCACGGCGCGAGCGGTCCTGAATTTCCGCATGACGACGCGCGCGGTTTTCAGCCTCGATGTCATCGGGGTTTTCGCCCTTTTCGCGCGCACGCAAGATCCGGGCCAAAGGGCGAAGGGGTGTTCGGATCATGGCTCACTCTCCTCCAGGGGGGCTTCGGCGTCGGGCAAGACAACCGGCTTAGGCAGCGCATAGGCCACCTGGCTGATATCGACGAACTGATCCGAGGTGATCGGCACCAGCTTCAGCTTTTCAAAATTCAGATCGACCAGCTCGCGCAGCCGCGCGGGCCGGTTCAAAAAGGACCATTCGGCGCGCAATAGGCCAATGTCCTGGCGCAGTCCGCCGATCTGATATTGGATGGATTCCATTTTTTTGATGGCATCCTGCGTGCGGTAATTCTCTCGATAGGCCCAAAAGGCCAGCCCCATCACCACCAAAGCCGTCGTGAGATAGAGAATAGAGCGCATCAGCTTTTCCCTGGTAACATCGGCAGCCCCAGGACTGACGGATCGACATGGCCCGCCGGTGCACCGGTGCGGATCGCCACCCGCAACAGCGCCGAGCGGGACCGTGGGTTGATGTCCAATTCGTCATCATCAGGCCCGATCGCGCGGCGGAAGGGCATTTTAAAGGCAGCGGCCTGTTGCTCGGCCGCGGGCGCATAACGGCTGCCCCCTCCCGCGCTGTTCGAACGCTGCTGCATGAAGCGCTTGACGATGCGGTCCTCTAGTGAGTGGAACGTGACCACCGCCAGCTGCCCGCCTTCTTTCAAGGCGCGCTCTGCGGCGGCCAGACCTGCGATCAGCTGGCCAAATTCGTCATTGACCCAAATGCGGATCGCCTGAAATGACCGCGTCGCCGGATGGCTTTGGCCGGGCTTGGCGCGCGGCAGGCAAGATTGCACGACTTCGGCCAGCTGCGAGGTCCGCTCAAGCGGGCGCGCCGCAACAATCGCCTTGGCAATCCGGCGCGAGGCGCGTTCCTCGCCATAATGATAAAGCACGTCGGCAATCGTCTTTTCTTCGGCGGTATTCAGCAACTCGGCCGCCGTCGGTCCCGTATCGCCCATACGCATGTCCAAAGGCCCGTCGCGCATGAAGGAAAAGCCGCGCTCGGCCTGATCCAGCTGCATCGAGCTGACGCCCAAATCCAGCACAACCCCATCCAGAGGCTCGCCAGCCAGACGGTCCATATCCGAGAAGGTCCCCTGCACCAGCTGAAGCCGGGGGCCAAATTCACCCGCCCAACTTTCGGCCATAGTGAAAACCGAAGGGTCGCGGTCGATACCAAATACCTTGTCGGCACCGGCCTGCAACAGGCCGCGCGTATAGCCACCCGCACCGAATGTCCCATCGGCCCAAACGCCTTGAACAGGCGAAACAGCCCGCAACAGCGGGTTAAGAAGAACTGGAATATGGGGATCAGTTGCCGTGCTCATGCCGCACCCTCTTTTGGCGCGCCGCGCATTGGTAAAAGCGACAAGGGATCAGCCCCTGGCGCAAGATTGGGAACCTGGGCCTCGATCCGCTCCATCTGTGCCTCATAGGCCGCGGGGGCCCATAGCTTCAGGTGATCGCCCGATGCCATGAAGATCGCCCGGTCGATCAGACCGATTTTCTCACGCAGGCGTTGGGGCAGGACCAGACGGCCATCCTGATCAATCTCGGCTTCATCCGAGAGACCATGCATGACCATTTCCAGGTAGTTGCGATCATTCGAGCCGCGCGGCATCTGGGCGATGCCATCATCGATCTCGTCCATCGCTTCGATTGTATAAAGGCGCATATGATCCCAGTCGCGTGTTCCGTAAACGATGACCATATGGGCGCGGTCACTGCTTTCGGCCCAGTCAGGATCGCAAGCTTCAAAGACGCGGCGAAATTTGGCGGGGATCGAAACGCGACCTTTCGCGTCGACCTTGACCTCTTCCGACCCTCTGAACCTGCGTGCCACCTGCGCGCACCTTTCACTGTCCCTCTTGGTGCCATTCCGGTTGGTTCCGGAAAAGCAAAGGGCGGATCGGGCTGCTGCCACTGCCCGATCCGCCGCCCTCGTTCCCATTACTGGGCCCCGAAGTTTCGGGGATCGCCTGACTTTCGCGCCACCTGGGGGAGGTGCTGCTCACGCGCGTATCAGGTCGTTTTATGGAAGCGGGTGCCTGTATGAAGCCTGCTAGCTCGCCGTGGGATCTTGATCGTCCCTTGAAGCCCGTTTCCGTGATAAAAGGGATGCCATGGGAAATCATGGGAAGCAACGGGCAATTTTGGGCCAAACCATGCACCGGCGGTTTCCCACTTGTGAACACGCCGTGAACAGCGCGCGGGCCTCGCGATTCTCTGGATAGGTGTCGTGGGTCAATAGGGTAACGGACACTAAATCTGGTATAAGCCAGACTGTGGCAAGAAAATCCCACTTTTTCCCAAAAAGATCTTCAACCGCCGGCGCTAAGCCAAGTCGTCGAAAATATCTTCGACCTGCATCGATCCGGCAGGCATACGAATCACACGAAATTTCACATCAGAGTGATTCGAGACGGGCCGTTCTCTGTAGTCCCAAAAACAGTTCCCGTAAATTCCCAACACCCGCCCGAATTGAAAAGACATCCGGACGAGTGCGTTATTGGTGTGGCGTTATGCCATGCCGCCGCCAATGAGGCGGTCTGCCAGACGGCCATAAGCCTCGGCAACCGCGCCCTCGCCCGCCGCAATCGGACGACCTGCGTCACCGGCCAGCCGGACTTCCAACTCTAGCGGGATCTCGCCAAGGAACGGCAGATCATGCGCCCGCGCCTCAGCCGCGACACCGCCATGCCCAAATAGATGCGCCTCGTGGCCGCAATTGGGGCAGACATAGGTCGACATATTCTCGATCAGACCCAATACGGGCGTCTTGAGCTTGTCGAACATGTCGATTGCCCGGCGCGCGTCGATCAGCGCGACGTCCTGGGGCGTCGAGACGATGATGGCCCCCGAGACATGGGCCTTTTGGCACAGGGTCAACTGCACATCCCCGGTGCCCGGCGGCAGGTCGACCAGCAAGACATCCAGCTCTCCCCAGTTCACCTGGGTCAGCATCTGCTGAAGCGCCCCCATCAGCATCGGGCCGCGCCAGACCACGGCCTCGCCGTCTTTCATCATCAGACCCAGCGACATGACGGTCACGCCATGAGCATGCAGCGGCTGAATGGTTTGGCCGTCACTGCTGGGTTTGCCGGTAATCCCAAGCATCCGCGGCTGCGATGGGCCGTAGATATCGGCATCCAGCACGCCGACCTTGCGCCCCTTGCGCGCCAGCGCCACCGCAAGGTTCGAGGTCACGGTCGATTTCCCAACCCCGCCCTTGCCCGAGCCGATCGCAAGGATGCGTTTGACCCCAGCAACCTCGGCAGGTCCATTCTGCGGGGTTGGATGGCGGCCAATCGTCAAATTGGGCGGCGCCCCTGCACCCGCGCCCGAGCTTTTTGTAACCGGCGCCGCCTGACCGCGCGCCGCGGTGCTGGTTGGCGCAGTCATCACGATCTGGACCTTCTCAACGCCGTCCAAGGCACCCAAGCGGCGCTCGGCCTCGGCCTGGGCGGGCGCCAAGGCGCGCGCGATATCGGCATTTGCAACCTCGATAACGAATCGAATCGTCGCCTGATCCAGCACCAAAGCGCGCACAAGGTCGCGCGAAACCAAGGTTCCGCCGCCCGGCACGGCAATTTGGTCAAGTTCGTTCAGGACAGCCTCGCGTGAGATCGCCATCTTGCACCCCGTTCTTCCAATGATGCCGCAGAATGACAATTTGCCGCATCGACGGCAAGCACAGTACCCAGACTTGCGCCCAAAGCATTGCGACCCAGCGTCACAGCCAACGCACTTGTCATAAAACTGACGGATTTCCGTTACAGATAAAGGAATTCTTATCACATTTCAGTTAGTAACAAGAGGCTTGGTCAGGATGAGTTATGCTCTTGCTGCATAGCAGCATCGCAACCTCAGGGCATTGTGCAGACGCAGAATTTACCCCATGTTGGCCCTAACACAGCGACAGGCATCCGGCCTCGAGCACAAAGACGGAAAGCGGTAGTAGGAAATGGCACTTCTTGATCTCAACCATGGTTCGGCTCGCAATGCGGCAGCCTCGACCG
>NZ_DALZMB010000036.1:0-35119 GCF_032007265.1 Paracoccus sp. (in: a-proteobacteria)
CACGCTACGAGAAAATTCTACTGCCGCATCCCCTTAACCAAGGGGAGGATTACCATTGAGGGCGCCGAGATCCCCATCTTTTGGGCTTAGGGTGGCGCGCGCTTATCCTTGGCGTCGGCGCGACGATGAGTTGCGGCTCGCGAACCAGGGACGTGCCCTTTTTGCAGACCTGCTGGCGCGCCCGGCCCATTGCGCCGTACAGGTGCGACCGAAGTCAGATCAGGAAGCCAGCGTCACAGCGCACTATTCTGGTCCAGACGTCAGTTGGGGACGAAAATCTCGACCCGGCGGTTCAGCTGTCGACCGGCAGGATTGTCCTTGCCATCAATTTCATTCGGCGCGACGGGATGGCTTTCGCCAAAGCCTTCCGCCTTCATCAGGGATGCAACCTCACGCTCTTTCAAAGCCGTTTCGACGGTGATGGCCCGGCGCTGAGAGAGGTCGAGATTGTAATCATCGCTACCCTTGGCATCAGTATGGCCAAGGATCTGAAGATGGGTCGGGGCGACTGTCGTAAATGCGGCGGCCAGTGCGTCGACGGTTTCGGCAGCGTCAGGGCGAAGGTCGGATTTGTCGAAGTCAAAAAGAATGCGATCCTCCAACGTGATCAGGTAGCCACAAGCCGTCGGAGGCAGCTGAAATTTCGTCAGCAACGGGAACTTGCCCGCTTTGGGGACGGGCGGCAGGGGGGCCATTTCGACATCCTGACCATCCAACATGCCCCTGCCATTACCGTCATTGATGATGACATGTTCGCCATTCCATAACCCGCTGCCGTCGCCATTGTTGACGACCTGGCCCAATGGACCGCTCCAGGTGCCGCTGCCGTCAGCCTCGATGGTAACATCGCCCATTTGGTCCGAGCTCAAGGTGCCGCCACCTCGGCCATCCAGCGTGATTTGCGCGTCCGGCCCATCATAGGTCCCCGAGCCATCTGCCTCGACGGTGATCTGTTCTCCCGGCTCGCCCTCGCGGCTAATCGTACCCGATCCGTCCGCTTCGACGGTGAATTGGGCGCCCCCTATATTGGCGACACCTGCGCCGCCCGGCTCGATGACATAGCTGCCCTTTTTGCCCAGATCTGCCGTGACCGCGTGATCGTCGCGCAAAACCATGCCAAGAGCCGAAATCAGGGCGCCTTGCGCATCACAACGGGCGGGCGCAACCCGAATGCCGTCAATCTCGGAAAGCTGATCGGCCAGCGCATCTTGAAAGCTTTGCTGCGCAGCTTCGGCCCCGACAAAGTCAGGAACCACAATCGCGGGGATCGGCGGCATTTCAGGCGCGTCTTGGGCATATGCGCTTTGCGCTATCAAAAACGTCGCAGAAAGCAGCAAGGCGCGGCGGCGCGATGTGGTGAAGAGGTGGCCTACAACCATTCGATGTCCTTGCGCGTGGTTCGTTCCAGGGATTTTGCAACCGCAGAAAAGCCCAGCTATGCGGCAGTTGAAAGTGGGTTTTCCATGGATAGGCAAAGACTGGCTGAGGGATTTTTACATGCGATTTTCAATCCAAAGCTGAAAAAGCTGCGCCCGAGCGCTTGGAAAACCGGGTAGGGAATGGTGTTTCTCGATCAAGCCCGCCGGTCGCAGGCAGGTTGCAGCGCATCGTTTGGTGGCGATCAGGCCAAGGCGTGACTTCGCAACGAAGACAGCAAAGTGTGTTTCGAGCTATGCATATGCGCGCGTGCGGCCCTCAGCGCGGCCGCTTCGTCGCGATCGCTTACCGCGCGGATCAGGCGGATATGTTCGCCAATCGCAGCAAGGTTTCGCTCTCGTTCATCCTTTTTATCCCATTGATAGTGATAGTGAAAAACAAGAGTGATTACCTTTTGAAATTCGGCGACAAAGCGATTACGCACGACACCGCCAATCACTGCGTGAAATCGCTCATCCAGTAGCGAAAAGTCATGAAATCGCGTGTCGATATCCGCTGCGAGGGCGTGATGTTCCTGTTCTAGCAACGCAAGCTGGGCCCAAATCGGATGGTTCGTCGGCAATACCACCAGTTGCGAGACCGCATTCAGCTCGAGCATCATGCGGAAATCTGACAATTCAACGGCAAAGTCGCGGGTAAAACCAACCAGCTCCCATCCGCCGCGCAGACGTCGACGCACCAGACCAAAGCGGCTGAGCGAGGCCAGAAACTCTTGCAAACTATGCGGCGGCACCCCGAACTTTCGGGCAAGCTCGGTCACGTTCAACGCCGTGCCCGGCGGAACGTCAAAGCGTAAGATCCAATCCAGAAACTGCTGCTCGAGCTCTTCGGCCGAGATCTGGTCAGACTGAACTGCCAAGCGATCTGATGCATTTGGCTTGCGCAAAAGGGTCTTTTCGCGACCTTGCCAGGTTAAGATCCCGGCAGTCTGCATCCGGCCCAGGACCGTGCGAACCACCGTGCGACTGACGTTCATATGGGCAGCCAAGGTGGTCTCGGCGGGCAGTTGATCGCCGGGCGACAGGGTGGCGCAGTAATCCAGTAGGCCGTTATAGGCCTGGCGAAAGCGTTCATCCGTACGTGCCAATCTTGCCCCCTTTTTGAGGCAGATTAGGGCCAAGGTTAATTGTGTACAATAATTAAAAACAGTTGACAGCGCAATCGAGCCTTCATCTATTGTATTGAATTATTTTATACCAATGCCAGAGGGGTCTCATGTCGGTTGCTGAAAATGGGCCGGGGGCGCGACGGATCGGGTTTGGGGTGAATGTCGATACGCTGCACAAACTGTCGGCACTGGCCACGCTGGCCATTCTTGTTGCCGTTTTTGGATTGGCCAATTCTGCCTTCTTCACGGTGAACAATGGCCTAACGGTCCTGCTGCAGACCTCGGTCATCGGCCTTTTGGGCATTGGCATGACCATGGTCATCATCACGGGCGGCATCGATCTTAGCGTGGGCTCGGTCTTGGCACTTTCTGGCACGGTTACGGGATTGATGGTGAAAGCGGGCTTTCCGGTGCCACTCGCAATGATGGCTGGGGTCGGGGTCGGGGCGCTATGCGGGCTGGCGAACGGGGTGATCATTACCAAGATGCGGATCACGCCCTTTGTCGCAACATTGGGTATGATGCTGATCGCGCGTGGAATTGCGTTGCAGCTGACAGGGGCCGCCCCGATTTCGCAGCTGGGCGAAGCCTTTGGTCGGCTGGGAAATGGCGCGCTGTTTCGGATGGTGGAAAAGCAGCCCAATGGCCTGTCCAAGGTGATTTTTCCCGGCATTCCCTATCCGGTGATCTTATTGGCCATCATGGCGCTGGCGGGGGCATATCTGCTGCGCCGCCGTGCGCTTGGTCGTCATATCTATGCGACCGGCTCGAACGAAGAGGCGGCAAGGCTTTCGGGGGTGAATGTCGATCGCACCAAGATTGCCGCCTATGTGATGTCGGGCGCTTTGGCAGGCCTTGCGGGCAATGTCTTGATGTCCCGGCTTGTCACTGCCCAGCCCAATGAAGGCGTGATGTACGAGCTGGACGCGATTGCGGCAGCCGTGATTGGCGGTGCCTCGCTGATGGGTGGGGTTGGCACCATTTCGGGCACCATGATCGGCGCCCTGATTATCGGCGTGCTGAGAAATGGCCTGAACATGGGCGGCGTATCGGCCTTTATCCAACAGATCATCATCGGCGTCGTCGTCATACTTGCGGTCTTTGTCGATCAAATGCGCAACCAAAAATAAGCGCAAACGACGCAGATCATAACTTCAACGGAGGAGAGATAGAGAGATGAAACTTACCCTGAAAGCTGCACTTGCCCTAACGGCCGTCTTATCGCTGCCCGCGGGTGCGATGGCGCAGGAAATCGCCGTTATCGTTAAGACGACGAACTCCAACTTTTGGCAAAACGTCAACAAAGGTGCCGCTGCTGCGGTCTCGGGCAGTGGCCATACCATCACCTTCGACGGTCCCGCCTCAGAGGCCGCGGTCGCAGATCAGGTGAATATGATGGATAATGCGGTCAACCGCGGCGTGGCGGGAATTGTCCTTGCACCATCTGACCCCGAGGCGCTGATCCCGGCGGTCAAGCGCGCCAATGAGGCGGGCATTCCCGTTGCCATTATCGATTCCGCTTTGGGTGAAACGGCTTCGGGCAGCTATCAGACCTTCCTGTCCACCGATAATTGCACCGCAGGAAAGCTGGCAGCAACCAAGATGATCGAGGCAACCGGGGGCGAGGGTAAGGTCGCCGTCATGTCCTATGTTGCGGGCGTTGGCTCGGAACTGGGGCGCGTTGGCTGCTTTGTCGAAGAAATCAAGGCAAACTCAAAGCTGGAGATCGTTGGGCCGTATTATTCCCAGTCACAGATGGCAACGGCATTGAACCAGACCACCGATGTCCTTGCGGCCCATCCCGACCTTAAGGGCATCTTCGGCGCGAATGAGCCAACGGCGGTCGGCATGGGGCGCGCGATCCAGCAGGCGGGCAAGGCCGGTCAGCTGGTGGCGATCGGCTTTGACGGCAACGAGGATTTGCAGGCTTTCGTAAAGGATGGCACTTTGGCCGGAACGCTGGTGCAAGGCTCGTTCCAGATGGGTGAGCTGGGGGTCAAGGCGGTGGCGGATATCATCGCGGCCAAAGCCATCGAGCCGCAAATCGATACGGGCGTGGTCTTTGTGACCAAAGACAATATCGACAGCGATGAAGCCAAGAACGTCCTTTATTAACGCAAAAGATTGCCCGGACGTTTGGCTGTTTCGTCCGGGCCTTTCAGGAATGATGAAGGGCATCTTATGACATCCCCCCTTGTGGAAATGATCGGGATCAGCAAGCATTTTGGCGGCGTCCATGCGGTCAATGACGTATCGCTGGACCTTTATCCCGGCGAGGTGGTCGGGGTTTTGGGCCATAATGGTGCGGGGAAATCCTGTCTGATGCGGATCTTGTCGGGGGCGATGGCGCCCAGCTCGGGCGAGATCCACCTTGGTGGACAAAGGGTCGAAATCGCATCTCCTCAGGACGCGCGCGGTCTGGGGATCGAGACGATCTATCAGACACTTGCGCTTGCCGATCACCTGGATGCACCGGCAAATCTGTTTCTAGGCCGCGAATTGCGCAGCCGCTGGGGCAATCTCGATGATCGCAAGATGCTGGAGGAAGCCCGCAAGGTTCTGGCGCGGCTCAATCCGAACTTTCGCAATCTGGGCGATCCGGTGTCACGGCTTTCGGGTGGTCAACGTCAGGTCATCGCCATTGCCCGCGCCATCTATTTCAACGTGAAATGCCTGATCATGGACGAGCCCACAGCCGCACTTGGACCAGCCGAGACGGCCATGGTCGGCGAATTGGTTCGACAGTTGCGGCGCGAGGGGGTGGGCATATTCCTGATCAGCCATGATATGCACGATGTTTTCGATCTTTGTGACCGCGTGGTCGTCATGAACCGGGGGAAAAATGTCGGTGCCTATCGCATTGAAGACGTATCAAAAGACGATGTGCTCAGCCTGATCATCAAGGGCGCATTGCCCGATGGCTGGACGCCGCGCAACAAGGAAAGAATGCAATGACCTTTACGCAAAATGGTGCGCAACCACAAACCACCATGCTGACCGGCACCTGCGTCGAACCGGGCCGGTTCGAGCTGCGCCCGGCCAGCGTACCGCAAAGCGCGCCCGAGGGCTGGGCGCTGGTCGACATTACTGCCGTCGGCCTTTGCGGCACGGATTATCATATCCTTGCGGGTAAACATCCCTATCTGGAATATCCGCGCGTCATCGGTCACGAGCTTTCCGGTCGTCTGGTTGCCCCGGTGGCGGGGATGGCGGCGGGGGCTCTGGTTGTCATCAATCCCTATCTGTCTTGTGGCACTTGCCGGGCCTGCCAGCGCGGCAAGCCCAATTGCTGCACGCGCATCGAAGTGTTGGGCGTGCATCGTGACGGCGGCCTGTGCGGTCGTATCGCGGTTCCGGTACAGAACCTTTATCCGGCGCAGGGCCTGACCGAGATCGAGGCCGCGATGGTCGAGTTTTTGGCCATCGGTGCCCATGCCGTGGCACGTTCGGACATTCAGGCGGGGGACCGTGTTCTGGTGACAGGGGCCGGGCCGATCGGCATTGGCACCGCCCTTTTTGCAAGGCTCGAAGGTGCCGAGGTTCACCTTTTGGATCTAAGCCCACGCCGCTTGGAAATGGCAGGACAGAAGTTTGGCTTTCACCACCTTCATGGCAGTGCAGCTGCGGCACTAAAGGGCGATCTGGCTGATGGCTATGACGTGATTTTCGACGCGACCGGCTCTGCCCCTGCAATCGAGGCGGGATTTCCGCTTTTGGCGCATGGATCGACCTATGTCCTGGTCAGCGTCGTCAAGGATCGCATCAGTTTCGAGGATGCTGAGTTTCACAAAAGGGAAACCCGCATTATTGGCAGCCGAAATGCGCTGAAAAAAGATTTCGAGCGTGTGATGGCCGCGATGCATGACAAAAAGATCGACACGGCTGCTTTGCTGTCGGCAGAGCTGACACTTGCGCAATTGGAAGGTCGATTTGCGGCGCTTGCTGCTGACCGCGAGGATCTGATCAAAGCAGTGGTCAGGCCGTGATGGCTTGGTACTGATTGTCGCTGGTGGAAAAGGCTGGGCTTTCTTCACCGCCGACTCGGAAACAGGCCATAACGCCGCTCGCTTGCCACGCGCATTGCACGCCGCAAGCGGGTGGCGAAGCAGGGGATTTTCACCTTCCTCGCTGCATTGCTGGCAAAAAATACCTTTGCGGCGCGCTGATGCCCGCCGGTCCGACTTGGTGATTTCGGGACAAGATCATCTGCCTTTTGGGCAAGATTTAGGGATGAAAGACGTCAGTTTCCGGCGCAAATGATACGTTCGGCACTGATCTTGCCAAGTGCGTCGAAGTGTGGGTTTCGCGGGGCATTGGCATCGGTCACGATATGGTCGGGCTCGACCGCCGTGGCATAGGACACCCGCCCCCTTCGCCCCAGTTTCGAGCTATCGGCCAGCAAAATCCGCCGCTCGGCCCGTGCAAACATCGCGCGGGCAATCTCGGCCTCTTCCAGAACCATACTGGTCGCCCCGTCCGCGGCGGTTAGCCCAAAGGGCGAAGAAAAGGCCACATCGGCACGAATGCTGGCGATCGTGGCCAGGGTGGTCATGCCATGGGTCGAAGCCGGTTCATTGACAAAATCGCCGCCCAGCAGGATCACGCGATTGCGCCTTGCGCGGGACGAAGCCGTGCCAAGATGTGCTGCAACATCAATGGAATTGGTAAAGACCAAAAGGCCGCTAAGCCCGGCAAGTTGCTCGGACAGGCAGACGGTGGTGCTGCCCGCATCGATCAGCAGGGTCTGGCCGGGGCTGACAAGCGGCAGACAGGCCTCGGCAATGGCACGTTTTTCGCGCAGGTTCTGGTGGCTGCGCTCGGGGTAGGGTGCCTCATCCTCGACGTGAATGGGGATGATGCCGCCATGGATGCGGCGCAAGATGCCCGCTTCTTCCAATTCTTTCAGGTCCCGCCGCACCGTCTCGCGCGAGACGCCAAGTTCGGTGACGATCCGGTCGACGCCGACCTGACCAAAGGTGGCCAGAAGTGCGCGGATGCGTTGATGCCGTTCGGCCTGCCACATGATTGCCTCTTAGCTCGCAACCAGTGCCAGGGCTTCGCGGTGCAATTCGGGCGTCGCTGCCGCAATGACCTGCTCGCCCGAATTCAGGCTAAGCGGTCGGCCCTGCCAATCGGTGATCACGCCGCCTGCCTCGTGAATGACCGGGCTGAGTGCCAGAAAATCATAGGGTTGCAGCCTGCTTTCCACCACCAGATCGACGTGCCCAGACGCCAACATCCCATAGGCATAGCAATCACCGCCAAAGCGCTGCACCAGCGTATTGTCACGAAATGCCTCATAGGTGGGGCGTTCGCTGGCGTCGAAATAATCAGGCGAGGTCGTATAAAACCGCGCTTGGGCAAGGGATTTGCATGTGCTGGTGCGTGCTGCGGATTTGGCGCCATTTCTGTCGTGAAACCACGACCCACCACGATGATAGGCGACCCAAGTTTCACCAAGCGCGGGCATATGCAAAACCCCCAGCTTTGGCTGACCGCCCTCGGTCAGCGCCAAAAGAGTGCCCCAGATCGGCCAGCCGGTGATAAAGCTGCGCGTGCCATCGATCGGATCAACGACCCATGTCGGCGCGTCCTGGCCACCTTCGGCGCCGTATTCCTCGCCGAGAATCGCATGATCAGGAAAGGTCTCGCGCAGCCTTTCCCGCAGCAGGCTTTCCACAGCGCGGTCGATTTCTGTGACCGGGCTCAGATCGCTTTTGATGTCGACGGCCACTGCATGACGAAAGCCATTCATGCCGACTTTGCCGGCCTCTAGGGCTAATTTATAAGCAAAAACAGCTATTTCGTCCAATGGCTGACGGATTTCTGCGGGGGATGTGACCATGATACAGACATCTCCTGATGCGGATAGGGGCGGTTGCAAAAACCTTAATATGACACAAAACCTTAGATTGCCACATCGTCAAGCCTGCGCTACCGTTTCTTCAAAAAGAAAATCAGCCAACACCAATGCCAACAGGAGATGCGTCATGCGGAATACCCTTTCCCTTCTCGCGGGCCTTGCCCTCAGCGCGGCAGCGCTGCCTGCGCTTGCCGGCGAGATTACGGTTTACTCGGCCCTCGAAGAGGATGAGATCGCGGCCTATCTGGAACGTGCGGCCCAAGATATGCCCGAGGTCAAGATCAACTTGTTGCGCCTGTCCACGGGCGATCTGGGCGCGCGTCTGATCGCGGAATCGGGCAATCCGCAGGCCGATGTTGTCTGGGGCTTTGCCGTCACCAATATGCTTAACCCCGCGATCTATGATCAGCTTGAGCCCTATAAGGCCAAAGGCGAGGATGCCCTGGCCGAGCCTTTTCGCGACAAAGAGGGCCGCTGGTTCGCGCCAACGGGCTATGTCGGCGCCTTTTGCGTGAACACCGAGCGGCTGGCCCAGCTGGGTGCCCCGGTTCCGACCTCTTGGGCGGATCTCAAGAACCCTGCCTATAAGGGCGAGGTGGTGATGCCGGACCCGTCATCCTCGGGGACGGGCTATCTTCAGATCGCGGCCATCTTGCAAGGTGCAGGTGACGAGGCGGGCTGGCAGATGATCAAGGATATTGATCCCAATATGGCTCAATATACCACCTCGGGATCGCGCCCCTGCCGCATGGCGCAGGCCGGAGAATTCGCGATCGGTGCCTCGCTGTCCTATGTCGCCATGCAGGCCATCGACGAGGGCTATCCCGTCAAAATGGTGATCCCATCGGATTACGCGGGCTATGAGCTTGAGGCGAATGGCCTGATGAAAACCACCAAAAACCCCGATGATGCCAAGCGTTTTCTGGACTGGACCCTTAGCCCCGGTGCGGCCGAGGCCTATGCCGCGCGCAAGGATCTGGTGACGATCCCGGGCGTGCCACGCTCGCCTCAGGCCGAAAAGGCCGGATTGCCGCAGGATTTCTCGGCTGTGCTCTTCCCCATGAACTTCGCGGCCTCGGGCGAGGCGCGTGACGCGATCATCGCCAAATGGCGCGAAAGCGTCGGTCGCTGATCAGATGGAACGGGGCGGGCTATGTCTCGCCCCATCCTGCAGGCGGCCTGCCGCCATGGTGTTGTCGGGATGCGAGTGAGGCAAGATGACCCTGAACATTCAAGGGCTTTCCAAGTTCTACGGAAACTATAAAGCGCTCGAGGATATTAACCTTTCGATCGGTGAGAATGAATTCGTCTGCCTGCTTGGTCCTTCGGGCTGCGGCAAGACCACGCTTTTGCGCGTCATCGCCGGGCTTGAAAGTTTTGAAGCGGGTCAGATGACGCTGAGGGGCCAAGATCTGTCACAGATCGGCGCGCGCGATCGCGGCTTTGGGATCGTTTTTCAGTCCTACTCGCTTTTCCCCCATATGACGGTTGCGCAGAATATCGGCTATGGGCTGAAGTTGCGCAAAAGGCCCGCGGCCGAAATTTCTGCTCGGGTCGAGGAATTGCTGGCGCTGGTCAAGCTCGAGGAATTTGCCGGGCGTCTGCCCTGGCAGCTTTCGGGCGGACAACAGCAGCGCGTTGCCATCGCGCGGGCCTTGGCGGTTGAGCCCGCGCTTTTGCTGCTAGATGAGCCGCTATCGGCGCTGGATGCGCGGGTCCGAGCCGGTCTGCGCAGCGAAATCCGCCAGATGCAAAAACGCCTTGGCATTCCCACCATCATGGTGACCCATGATCAGGAAGAGGCGCTGACCATGGCCGATAAGGTGGTGTGTATGAGCGCGGGCCGGGTCGAGCAGATCGGCAGCCCGGTTGAAATCTACGCGCGCCCCGCCACACGTTTCGTCGCGGATTTCGTTGGCAGCTCGACCTTGCTGGATGCAGGCCGCGCAGCAAGCCTTGGCGTTGTTGCGCCGCAAGGTGCCGATGGCCGCCTGTTTGCGCTGCGTCCCGAAGATGTCCAGATCCAGCCCGATGAAACCGCCACGGCGCATGTGCGCGCGATCACGTTTCTGGGGAATGTCAGCCGTGTCGAAGTCGACTGGCAAGGCCAGAGCATTCTGGTCGAAACGCATCGCTTGCCCGAATTTGCCGAAGGCGCTGCCGTGCGCCTGTCTGTCATGCCGGGGGCCGGCGTCTGGGTCGCGCCATGAGGTCGGCCGATCTCAAGCGCGTCTCGCGCGGATTGGATGCGCCGATTGAAGAGCGTATTTTTCAGCGTGTCGTTCTTTTGGTGCCGCTGGCCGGATTGGCGCTGTTTTTCCTTTACCCGCTGGCCATCGTCGTCTGGCGCAGTTTTCAGCAGCGCGATGGGGCAATTGGTCTAGGAAACTACCGCGAGATCCTGTCGCTCAAACATCTTTGGACGGTTGTGGGCAATTCGCTGATCATGAGCGGGCTGACGGCACTGATCTGCGTGGGGCTGGGCCTGGTCATGGCCCTTGCGCTGAGCCGCACAAAAATTCCACTCAGGTGGCTGGTGTCCTTGGCCCTGATCCTGCCTTTGCTTGCGCCGTCGCTGGTTCAGGCGCTTGGGCTGATCTTCATGTTTGGCCGCAATGGTCTGGTGACCTACCTCAGCGGGATTCAGATGCAGATCTATGGCCTGCCTGGTCTGGTGATTGCCAATTCGATGTATGCGCTGCCGCAGGCCGTCATGATCTTGTCGGTGGCCTTGCGCCATGCTGATCGGCGCCAATATGACGCCGCGCTGGTTCTTGGGGCGTCGCCCTGGCGACGGTTCGTGGATATCACGCTGCCATCCTTGCGCTTTGGTATCCTTAGCGCGGCATTCGTCTGCTTTACCGTCACGATCACCGATTTCGGCAATGCCGCGGTCATTGGCGGCAATTACCGGGTCTTGGCCTCCGAGATCTATGCGCAGGTCGTTGGTCAGATGAATTTCAACATGGGCGCAGTGGTGGGGATCTTGCTGCTGATCCCGACGCTGCTTGCCTTCTACCTGGAAAAGGTTGCCGCGCAGCGCCATGGCAGTTCAGACGGCGCCATTCCGGTCGAGCCAGATCGTTGGCTTGCGCGGGATGTGCCTTTATGGGGCGTAACCTATTTAACCGCGCTGTTCTTGATCGCGATTGTGGCCATTGTCGTTTTCGCAAGCTTTGTTCAGCTGTGGCCGTATAAAATGAGCCTGACGTTGAAGAACTATAATATCACCACGCAAGGTGGCTATGGGCCGCTTTGGACCTCGCTTTATGCTGCGGTGATCACCGCAAGTTTTGGCACGGTGATGCTGTTTTCACTGGTCCTGGCACAGCGAAAAATGCCCCGAGCCTCGGCGCGGCTGGTCTATCTTCTTGCCATCGTGCCGGTGGGCGTGCCCGGATTGGTGTTGGGGCTGTCTTATGTGCTGTCGTTCAACGTGCGCCCGGCATTTCCCGGCATTCTTTATGGCTCGGCGCTGCTGATCGCATTTTGCAACTTCTATCACTATCACTCGCAGGGGTTTCTGACGATGGTGACGGGCATCAGATCCGTTCCCAAACCGCTTGAGGAAACCGTCACGACGATTGGCGGGGGAACTTGGGCCACGCTGCGTGATGCGATTTTTCCGATCATGGTGCCGACGCTGATCTCGGTCTTTTTTTTCCTGTTCATGCGGGCCATGGTCACGCTGTCGGCGGTGATTTTTCTGATCACGCCGAAACTCAGCGTCGCTGCGGTGTCGGTGATGCGGCTGGATCAGGCAGGGGCCTCGACCCAAGCGGCAGCATTTTCGGTGCTGATCATGATCAGCGTTTTGCTTGCGATGGGGTTGATGCGTCTGCTGCTGCGGTTGCAACAAGGCCTGTCCTTGCGTCAAAACGCGGGACCCTAAGGGCATTGCCGCCGCTGCCCGGAAGTTGGCACGCCAAGGGCCGTGCCAGCGCTGCTTTGGTGAAGGGCTGGCACGACATTGAGCATTAGGGCCGGTGGCAGAAACGGCCCCTCAACTTGGCGTTGCGGGGGTTAAGTGTTGGCCTCAAGTGCGACCAGATGACCATCGCCAATATCGGTCAGCTGTAACCTTTGAGGGCCGGCGCCGACGGGCCAGACCGGGCTGGGGATTTCACCGCTCAGCCTTGGGCTGGGTTCGCGAATGCGCGTGGGGTCGGGCACGGGCACGGCTGCCAAAAGGCGTTGCGTATAGGGATGCTGAGGATTGCTGAAAAGCTGGGCACGGCTGCCCATTTCAACGATCTGGCCCAGATACATCACCGCCACACGATCCGTGATATTTTCAACCACCGCCATATCATGGCTGATGAACGAATAGGTCACGCCGGTCTCGCGCTGCAAATCGCGCAAAAGATCCAAGACTCGCGCCTGGATCGAGACATCCAGCGCCGCCACGCTTTCATCACAGACAATCAACTTGGGCTTCAGCGCCAATGCGCGGGCAATGCAGATCCGTTGGCGCTGACCACCTGAAAACTGATGGGGATAGCGATGATAGGAACTTGCGGGCAGATCCACGCGCTCGAGCAGCTCGCGCACGCGCGCGCGCTGATCGTCAGCCGAGCCGATGCCATGGATGACCAAAGGCTCTCGGATCAATTCGCCCACTGTCATGCGGGCATCCAGCGCGGCCATCGGATCTTGAAACACGATCTGCAAATCTCGGCGCATGGCTTTGCGGCCCTTGCTGTCAAGTTCCGCCATGGCCTGACCATTGATCCGGATTTGACCGCTATGGGGAACCAGTCCGACCAATGCCTTGGCCATGGTCGATTTGCCGCAACCAGATTCCCCGACCAACGACAGAGTTTCACCCCGGAAAATCTCGAGCGAGACCTTTTCGACCGCGTGAACCTTGGCACCGACCCGACCCAGTAAACCCTGACGGATCGGGAAATGGACAGATACCTCGTCATAGCGCACCAAAAGATCGCGCTTGGGCGCCTGTGGGCGGGGCGCGCCATGCCCGATGCGCGGCACCGCCGCCAACAGCTCGCGGGTATAGGCTTCGCGCGGCGCGGCAAAAAGGTCTGCAACAGGGGCGGTCTCGACGACGCTTCCCTTACGCATGACAATGACGCGGTCTGCCATTTCCGCGACAACGCCCATGTCATGGGTGATAAGAATAACCGCCGTGCCCAGTTCGCGTTGCAGATCGCGCAACAGGTCAAGAACCTCGCGCTGAACCGTGACATCCAGCGCCGTCGTCGGCTCATCGGCGATCAGCACATCAGGGCGAAGCGCAATCGCCATGGCGATCATCACACGCTGACGCATGCCGCCCGACAGCTCATGCGGATATTGCTCTAGCCGCTTTTCGGGCTGAGACAGCCGGACCGCGCGCAAAGCATCCAGCGCGCGTGTGCGCGCCTGGCGGATGGGCATCGGATCATGGGTGCGAATGGCCTCGGTCAATTGTCGGCCGATGGTCATGACCGGGTTAAGCGCGGTCATCGGCTCTTGAAAGATCATCGCGATGCGGGCACCGCGCAAGGGCTTCATCTGCGCCTCGCTTAGCCGCGTCAGATCGGTCCCTCCCAGATTGACCGAGCCGCCGGTGATGCGCACCGCAGGTTCGGGCAGCAGCCGCATACAGGCCAAAGAGGTGATGGATTTGCCCGAGCCGCTTTCCCCAGCGATTGCCAGCGTCTCGCCACGATGAAGATCAAAGCTGAGCCCATGCACAAGCGTGATCAGCCCGGTCTCGGATCTGGCCGAGACTTGCAGGTCGCGCACCGACAAAACGGGCGCGCCGTCGGGGGCGGGGGTCGGCAGGGGGGATAGCGGCTCGGACATGCTCATTCGAAGACGGCCCTTGGGAAATAGAAGCTGACAACGACATTGGGCATGTCGACGATTTCCGAAATGCGCAGATCACCACAGGTCGAGACCAGCATATAGGCATCAACCGGGTTCAGCTTTTGGGTCGCGCACAAAAGATCGACCATATTCGCCACCGCGTCGGTTGCAGCGGCCCATAGATCGGGGCCGATCCCAGTCGTGACCTCATAGCCCTTGGCGTCCAGATGGCGGGTAACCGGGCCGGGCGTGGTAAAGCGCGGCGTCTTAAGCGGTTGGTCCTTGATCAGGTCCAAGGTCAGCACAACGTCAAACGGGCTTTCGATTGCAGTGCCGCAAACCTCGCCATCGCCCTGTGCGGCATGGGTGTCACCCACCGAGAACAGCGCGCCATCAACCTCGACCGGCAGATAAAGCGTGGTTCCGGCAGCCAGATCGCGAATGTCCAGATTGCCACCAACCCGGCGCGGGGGCACGACTGAATGATGCCCTGCCGCGGCAGGAGCATTGCCGATCGTTCCCGCAAAAGGCTTGAGCGGCACGCGCCCATGCTGACCGAATAGTGCGGGCTCCATGCTGGAGGCATCGAATTTCCACACCGTCAGCGCAGGATCTTTGAACTGATCCGCCAGCAGGCCAAAGCCCGGAATATTGGCGGTCCAGCCAAAGCCCGCGCCCTCGCGCAGCTGGGGGGTAAAGCTGTCGATGGTGACCTTCAAGACATCACCGGGCTTGGCGCCATCGACATAAATCGGACCCGAAACCGGGTTGATCTTGCCGAAATCAAGCGCCCCGACATCCTCGACGGTCGAGCGGGGGCCAAGTTGGCCCCCGGAACTGTCAAGGCATTGAAACAAGATCGTCTCGCCCGGCGTCGCTGTCAGCGCGGGCGCAAAGGAATTGTCCCAGCCGAAGTGATGCTGATGGGCGTGAATTGTATGGTTGCAATGCTTGCACATGGCGAAAGATCACTCCTTGATGAAGACGTAGTCGTAGTTGACCGGGATCGAGACCGGATCGACATAAAGCGCGTCATCGCCGCCCATACGCGCGGATTTCAGGGTAAAGCGCTGCTCGTTAAAGACCGGCGCCCAAGGAGCATCCTGCATCACGCCCATGTAGATTTCGGACCACTTGGCCAACCGCTCGTCTGCCTTGGCGGGATCGACGATGGAATCGGCCTCGACGGCCTTGGCATCCAGATCCTTGTTGCAGTATTTGGACCAGTTCCAGCCACCCTCGACCGCACCGCCGCAACCCAGGATCGGGCCGTAGAAGTTGGCCGGATCCGGGAAATCGGCAATCCAGGCCATGCCGCCCGACCAGATCATGGGTGCGGTTCCTGCGCCGCCTGCTTCGATCACATTGGCCTGTGCCAGCGATTTGATCGCCGCATTGATGCCGATTGCCTTAAGGTCTTGCTGGATCGCCTGAGCGATGCGCGGGTTCGGGTCGGTGTTCATCACGAAGAGCTCGGTCTCGAATCCGTCGCCGTGGCCCGCTTCGGCCAGCAATTTCTTGGCGCCTTCCTGATCGAACGGATACCCCGCGTAATCCTTGGTATAGCCCGGCATCGTCGGGGGCAAAGGTTGGTTGGCGGGGATCGCACGGCCATTGATGACCTGAATGATGCGGTCCTTATTGATGGCCATATTGACGGCGCGGCGCACCTCGACCTTGTCGAAGGGCGGCTGGGTCACGTTCATCGTGATATAGCCGGTGTGCAGCTGCCCGCCCTCGACGACCTGTTTGGCCTGCTCGGGGTCGGACATGACTTCGACGAATTTCGCCGGCGGAATGCCGTCGCCGGGAATGTCGATCTCGCCCTTTTGCGCGCGCAACAGCGCCACGACCGGCTCTTGCCCAACTTCGACCGTGAAGCTGTCGAGATAGGGGACACCCTCGATCCAGTAGTCAGCGTTCTTTTCAAAGACGAGGCGCTGGCCAAGCGTCCATTCCGCCAATTTGAACGCGCCCGTGCCGACGGGCTTTTTGCCGAAATCCGCGCCTGCTGCCTCGACCGCCTCTTTGGGGACGACGTAAGAGAAGTTCAGCGCCATGATATGCAAGAAAGTCGCATCGGGGCGCGACAGCTTAAAGACGACGGTCGAGCCATCGGGCGCGCTTAGGCCTGACAGCGGACCTTTGCCGGCGGCGGCATCGTCAAAGCCCTCGATCATCCCGAAAAAGCCCTGACCGGGGGATTGGGTTGCCGGATCAACCGCGCGATTGATCGAATAGACCACATCCTCGGCGGTCATCTCGCGGCCATTGTGGAATTTGATGCCCGGACGCAGCTTGAAGGTATAGCTGAGCCCATCACCGGAAATCTGATAGCTTTCCGCAAGGCCGGGGCGCAGCTCGGTCGTGCCGGGGACATAATCCATCAACCCGTCAAACACCGATTTGATCATTGACCAGTTTTGCCAGTCATAGCCGATGGCCGGATCAAGGGTTGCGACATCATCCTTATAGGTCAGGATCATATTGCCGCCGTGGCGCGGCTCTTGGGCCTGGGCCACGCCCATCTGGGGCAGGGCGAGGATCGCGGCCAGAGCCGTTGAAAGAACCAGTTTCTTCATTCTTCTACACTCCTGTTGAGACGTTTTTTCATTGAAGTTTGATACGGGGATCGATCAGCGGCGCCACCAGATCCGCCAGCAGGTTGCCAATGACGATGGCAACTGCCGAGACGATGGTGACGCCCATGATGATGGGAATGTCGACGCGCTGAATGGCCTGCCATGCAAGCTGGCCGATGCCAGGCCAGCCAAAGACGCTTTCGACCACGACGATGCCGGACATGAACATGCCGATGTCGATCCCGATCATGGCGATGATCGGCAAGATCGCATTGGGCAGGGCATGGCCCAAAATGATGCGCCAGCGCCCCAAACCCTTGGCGCGGGCGGTGCGGATGAAATCGGCGCGCATCACATCCAGCATCGACGAGCGCATGATACGCGAATACCAGCCCGACCCCAGAATCCCGAGGGTCAATGCGGGCAAAACCAGATGCGCAAAGGTGCCGTAGCCGCCGATCGGGAACCAGCCCAGTTTGACCGCAAAGACGTAAAGCAGCAAAAGCGCCACCACGAATTGCGGCGCCGAAACGGTCACAAAGCTGCCAAGCATCAAGATATTGTCTAGCGCGCGACCCCGGTAAAGGGCGGCAATTACGCCTAGGGTCAGCCCGATGGCCAGCTCGCAGAAAATCGCCGCGACCATCAGCTGAAGCGTGGCAGGTAGCCGCGAGACCAGCAGCGCCGAGACTTCGGTTTTTTGCAAATAGGACCGGCCCAGATCCCCATGCAGCAGGTTCCACAGATAATGGCCGTATTGGACGAAAAACGGCTGATCAAGGCCAAGCTGGCGGCGGATGCTTTCGACGGTTTCAGGCGTGGCCGAGCGACCGGCGATCTGCCTCACGGGGTCGGCAGGCAAGACATAAAGCAGCACGAAGGTGATGAAAGACACCCCCAGCAGGATCAATGCAGATTGGATCAGGCGGCGCAGAAAATAGGACAGCATCAGTCGCGCCCCTGCTGGGTAGGGTCAAGAATGTCGCGCAGCGCATCTCCGACCAGGTTGAAGGCAAGCGCCAGCAGCAAGATTGCCGCGCCGGGGATAAAGACCAGCCAGGGTGCCGACTGGAAATAGGTCTGGTTCTCGAAGATGATATTGCCCCAGGACGGCGTCGGAGGCTGAACGCCCACACCCAGAAATGACAAGGTCGCCTCAAGAAGGACCGTCGTGGAAATGCCCAATGTGGCCCAGACGATCAGCGTGGGGACAAGATGGGGCAGAATATGGCGAAAGAGTGTGCGCAGATGCCCCGCGCCAAGGGTTTTTCCCGCCGCGATAAAGTCACGCTCGGCCAGGGACGAGGTCTGGGTAAAGACCACTCGGGCGGTTTGCACCCAGTTTACGAAAGCGATGACCATAGCCACGATCCACAGCGAAGGCGTGAAAATCGCCGCAAGGCAAATCGCCAGAAGGAGCGCGGGAAAGGCCATCATCAGATCGGTAAAGCGCATCAGCACCGCACCGATAGGGCCGCGAAAATAACCTGCGGTGACACCGATCAGCGTGCCAATCACCAGCGCCGCGCCATTGGCGACGATGCCGATCACCAAAGAGGTTCGCGCACCATAAAGCAGGCGTGAGAACAGATCGCGCCCCAAAAGATCGGTGCCAAACCAATAGGTTGCACCCGGTGCCAAGGGCGCCCCTTCGATGGTCAGCCCATCAAAGAATTGCTCATTGGGATCGAATGGTGCGATCAGGGGCGCAAAAATTGCGCCACCGATACAGATCACCATAATGACCAGCCCAACAAGTGCCAGCTTGCGCCCCAAAAGCCGCCGGATGGCAGAAGGGCCGTTGCTTGGCACGGTCTGAGGCTCAGGCAAGGTCGATGCGTTTGCCGTCATTCGCGGTTCTTTCATTGGCATGGCTTGAGACCAGCCGTTCGGCAGCCGTCTCGATGGTGACACGCCAGGCCATCGCGGTCTGGCGCAAAAGTTCATAGGCTTCGGCTTCGGTCTTGCCGCGCAGCACGAAAATCATGACGGCTTGCACGACCGTCTGACGGGCCGAAAGGCGGTTCTCAAGATCTGCGATCAGCGCCGCAGAGGCGTTGGCGCGGTCGAAATTGCTGCGCGCCACCAGCAAAGCGGCATAGACCCCTTTGTCGCTGACGGGCTTTAGCAACAGCGCATGTGCGCCCATGGTCAGCACCCATTTCAGACGGCCCGGCGCCTCGGATGCGACCATGGCGATCATGGGCATAGGCGATTTTCCGGCCGCCCAGGGGAATTGGGCGTCATGACCTGCATCGGCATCGTAAAAGATGAAATCGGCTGCAATCGCTTCGGCAGGAAGGTCGGGCCATGCTTCACGCACCTCGAGTCCGATCACGCGAAGCTGGCGGATCAGCCCCTGAACGGCGGGGTGCGGGCGATGCAGGATCCATGCGGTTGCATTGCCAAGGTTTTCAGTGCGCACGCGCATCAAGACACCACCTTTAGCGAGACGCCCGCGCGCGGGCTATCGCGCCGGGTCAGAAAGGGATCGGCCTCGCGCTCGGGCAAGTGCTTGATCTCGTTGAAGCGGCCGGATTGCAGCCGGGCGATCACGACGGGCTGGCGCGCGTGGAAATGTTCGGGGTGAAGCCGGGGCTTGATCGCATCATGACGTGCAAGTGCCAGCAGTTCGGCCAAAGGCAGTGCCTCGGCGCCGGGCCGGGCATGCAGAAGGCGCGCCAGCTGATGAACCGATTGCCGCGCCATTTCCGCAAAAGATCCGCGTTGCCCTGATTGGGGCTCAAACCACGGGCCTGCCGAGATCAGCCCCTCGGCTGCATCGCCCGCCAAGGCCAGCTCGCTTTCGGTGAAGTTGCAAGACAGCACCGGCGTCTCGGCCTCGGGGCCAGCGCAAGCACGCAGGCGCCTTAAGAAGGCGTAAGAGCTTTCCCCAATCAGTGAGTTCAGGATGAAGCTGGGCTTGAGCGCCTTGATTTCATGCAAGATATGGTCAAGCCCGGTGTCGCCTACCGCCAGATAGCGATCACCAAGAATTTCGCCCCCTGATGCCGTGACTTCGGCGCGGGCAATCTGGGCCATTTCCCAGCCCCAGATGTAGTTTGAACCCACCAGATAGGCGCGGCGGCCCAAAGCGGGCAGGGCCCATTCCAACAGCGGCAGCAAATGCTGGTTGGGGCAGGAATGGGTATAGGCAACATGCTCGGATGCCTCGAACCCCTCATAGGGTGCCGAATACCACAAGACACCGCCTGAACGCTCTAATTCAGGGATAACTTCCTTGCGGCTGGCCGAAGTGACGCAGCCAAAAATATGATGAACGCCGCCTTGGCCCAGAATGTCGCGGCAAAGCGGCGCATATCGATCCAACCGCCCTTCGGGATCACGTTCGATGGTGCGCAAGCCAAGATCATAGGCGGGGTCAGCATTGACCTCGGCCACGCCTTGCAAAGCGCCCGCGCGGCTGGTCTGCGACAAAGCGGCATAGGCCCCGCTTTGCGATTGCAGAATTCCAATGTCGACGATCCGTTTCATGCGGTCCCAGAACGTAAAAAAGCCCCAGCACGATCGTGGAGTACACAGATCGTTGCGGGGGCCCTGATGCCAATATTTGAAGGAATGCTAACCGATATTGAATCGGAATGGAAGATCATTAGTCTGAATCGTGGTCAGAGTGCCATCCATGTCGCAAAGACCACATAATGCGCAATATATTGTCGCAGATGTTGTGGGGGCGGATTGTCGGCGCGAGATGGTCTGGCCAGGCTTAACGCAGCTTTCCCGGCAGGGGCCTTGCCGCGCTGATCGCCGTCTGGAGGTGCAAGAATGCCGTCTTGGCGCAGGTTTTTGGGAGCAAACCCTTGCTCAGCATCAATCCCGCCGGAAGGCGGCACGGCTGACACGGGTGTAGCTGCCCGTGCACCTGTGACGCCTTGATAGGGTCAGATCGGCTGTCGCTTGCGGGATGCATAAGCGCCAGCTGATCTGAAAGGCCCCCAAGCGACGGTGCGATGGGGGCCGGATTTTTCTATCCTTGAACCGCGTGGGGTCAATCTCAATGCCAAGGGTCAGGTTGGCGCGGCCTTGCGCTCATCGCCATGGTCGTGCTGGCAGCAAGCTGTGCTGGCGCGCGTTCTTGCGCCAGCACAGGGGTCGTTACATGAAGTTGCGCGGGATGGTCCGTTCAAAGCTGCGCTCAGAGACGATTTCGTCCCCTTCCCAAGCGGTCACTTTGGCACGCAAGATCCAATCGGTCGCGCTGCATTCCATCCAGGCTTCGGACAAGGTGCGCACGGCCCAATCACCGCGCTGCATCTGAATGGTCCAACGGCAATGGCCCCGCATCGAGAGGGGATCACCAAGGGTGATCGACCAGACCTCGTCGCGGACCTCGCCATGGATCATGCCAATGCCGGGAACTTCGGTCAGGCCGCTATCATCGTGAATATGGTATTCGGTGCGGCCAGTGCCCAGATCGCGGATAACGCGCCGCGAGGTGTCGCCTTTGCTGTGCTCAAGATATTTCGGCAAAGGATCGGGGTTTTCCGGCTCGGGCAGCTGCACCTCCGCGCATTGCCCCAAAAGCGGCAGATCCAATTTGACACTGTCCAGATCGATATTCACGCCGGGATCGCTGGGTGGGGGCAGGATGGTGGGCCAATAAGAGGTGCCAAGCGCAAGGCGCAGGCAGTGACCGGGGCGCAGGTGATAGCCGCAGGCATCCAAGGTCAGCGTGACCTCGACCATTTTGCCTTGCGGCATGGCGCTTGGGCTTTCATTGCTTTCGCGATGGGCAAGGTTCAGCACACCATAGCAGATCCGCGTTGCGGTGCCGTCGGGGTGAATATCGACAAGACGCGCCACGATATTGGCCCAATCCGCCTCACAAGACAGGCGCAGCGTGACCTTGGCGCGACCAAGCAGATCGATTGGCTGTGACAGCGGCGCAGTCTGCATGACCAGTGCGCCTGCATCATCGCCGCGCTGATCCTGGGGCAGCTCTGCATCGGGTTTCAGCGTGAACCACTCGCCCGCCGCAGTGCCACTGTCCAGCGGGCTGCGCAGAAAGACGGTCTTGCCGGACTGCGCACCGCTTGGCTGTGGGGCCTGCGTCAGCTGTGGGCCGTAAAGCGTCAGCAGTTCAGGCTCGGACCAGCGCTCTTTGGCGATCCAGCGCCCGGCATCATGCTCGCGGCGCAGGGCGGGGCGGATCGCGTCAAGGATATAGGCGCGAACCTGTGGCAGATCTTCCGCGCCGTTTTCTTCATTGCGCAACCAGCGGTTCCACCATCTGATGGCCTCGGCGTGAAAATCGGCACGCGGCTTGGGCCAGGCGAAATGCGGATATTTATGCACCCATGGCCCGATGATCGCCTTGGATTTCGCGCCCATCCCCGCCACCGCCTTGAGGGGGGTGTTGCGATAGCCATCCGCCCAGCCCGCAATGACCAGAGAGGGGATCTCGACCGCGTCAAAATCTTCGCAGATCGAGCCGTGCTTCCAGAATGCATCGCGGCATTGATGCGCCAGCCATTCCTCCATGAAATAGGGCTCGTCGCGCAGCCGCTCTAGCCACATCTCGCGCCAATTTGCACCGACCAGTTCAGGGTCCGGACAGCGTGACTGATAGGCCAGCATCGTGGCCGCCCATGAAAGCTGGGCCGACAGGTGGCAGCCATCCTTATAATGGATGTCATCATTATAGCGGTCCACGGTCGATGCGATCGAGATGACCGCCTTCAAAGCGGGCGGACGCAGGGCTGCGACTTGCAGGCAGTTGAACCCGCCCCATGAGATCCCCATCATCCCCACGCTGCCATTCGACCAGGGCTGCTGCGCGATCCAGCCAATGATTTCTGCGGCATTGGCCAATTCCAACGGGGAATATTCGCCATCGATGACCCCGTCGGATTCACCAGAGCCGCGAATATCGACCCTGATACCTGCGATGCCGGCAGCAGCGAAAACCGGATAGGTGGAATCGTCGCGCGCCTCGGTGCCGGTCTGTTTGCGGTAGGGCAGAAATTCCAGAACGGCAGGGACCGGATCGGCCTCGGCCCCTTTAGGCATCCAGATCCTTGCAGCCAAACGGGTGCCGTCGGCAAGCGTGATCCAATGGTTGTCGATTACAGAAAAGTCGCAGCTCATGTCATTCTCGCATTGGGGATCAGTTGTCGGCGCTGGTCATGCGCCGTTCAGTCAGGGCCGTTTCCAGCCAGCCCTGTTTCATCTCGGGCACCGATTTCAGCAGAAGATCGGTGTAATCGTCAAAGGGCGGGGACATGACCTCGGATTTGGGGCCGTAGCGCTGCAGCCGACCCTTGTACATCACCGCCACACTGTCAGCGATGGCGCGGACGATGTGAATGTCATGGGTGATGAACATGTAGGAAATCTGCGTTTCACGTTGCAGCCGCAACAGCAGGCGCAAGATCCCATCCGCGACCAGCGGGTCCAGCGCCGAGGTCGGTTCATCGCATAAAATCAGATCTGGTTTTGCAGCCAAGGCGCGCGCAATCGCCACGCGCTGTTTCTGTCCACCCGACAGTTCGGCTGGATAGCGATCAGCAAAGCCCTTGCCCATCTCGATCTGTTCCAGCAACTCGGCCACGCGCGCGCGTCGTGCTGCACCGGTCAGGCCGAAGTAAAAGCTTAACGGGCGGGCGATGATCTGGGCCACAGTTTGGCGCGGGTTCATCGCCGTATCCGCCATCTGATAGATCAGCTGGATGCGGCGTCGCGCCTCTTTGTCGCGGCCCTTCAGCATTGGCGACAAGGGCTTTGCGTCAAATTCCACGGTGCCCTGTGACGGGGGCAAAAGCCCGGTGATCACCCGCGCCAGCGTCGATTTGCCCGAGCCAGATTCACCGACCACCGCCAGGGTCTGACCGCGGGGGATGTGCAAAGAGATGTCATCCAGCACCTTCATACCGCTGCCATAGCCTGCATGAATATTGCGCAACCGTAAAAGAGCGCCGGATTGATCTTTTGCCTCGGGCCGCTCAAGCGCGCCCACATTCAACAGCGCGCGGGTATAGTCCATCTTTGGCGCCTCGATGATCTGGCGCGTGGTGCCATGCTCGACCATCTCGCCATGGCGTAGCACCATGATTTCATCGGCGATCTGCGCGACGACGGCCAGGTCATGCGTGATATAGATGGCCGCGGTTCCCGTCTCTTCGATGGCGCGTTTGATCGCGGCAAGGACGTCAAGCTGTGTGGTCACGTCCAAGGCTGTCGTCGGCTCGTCAAAGACGATCAGATCGGGGCGCGGGCAGAGGGCCATGGCCGTCATCGCGCGCTGCAATTGACCGCCCGAGACCTGATGCGGATAGCGATCGCCGAAATGTTGGGGATCGGGCAGGCCAAGCGTTTCAAACAATTGTCGCGCCCTTGCCTGAGCCTCGTCGCGCGACATCAGCCCGTGCAGCAGGCTGGCCTCGGTGATCTGATGCATCAGCGTATGGGCAGGGTTAAAGGCCGCCGCCGCCGATTGGGCCACATAACAGACCCGGCGCCCACGCAGATCTCTGATGCCGCGCGCGGAAAGGGCCAAAAGATCCTGATCGTCCAGCAGGACTTTGCCGCCCGATATCCGAACGCCCGAGCGTCCATGCCCCAGCGCCGCAAGGCCGATGGTGGATTTGCCCGCGCCGGATTCGCCGATCAGGCCCAGCACGCGCCCCTTGGTCAGATCGAAATCGATGCCTTTGACGATCTCGACCTCATGTGCGGGGGCATCTGGGGGATAGGTCCGCGCCGAGATGCGCAGATCGCGCACCTGCAATAGATCGCTCATCCGCGGCCTCCTTTCAGGCTGGAGGTGCGCTTGAGAAGCCAATCCACCACCAGATTGACACAAATTGCCAGCGTCGCGATGGCCACACCCGGAATAAGTGCCGCGCCCACACCGAAAATGATCCCATCCTTATTATCTTTGACCATTCCGCCCCAATCCGCAGTCGGCGGCTGAATTCCCAGGCCCAGAAAGGACAGGGTCGACAAAAACAGGACGGCGAAAGCAAAGCGCAGCCCGAATTCCGCCAGCAGGGGCGATAATGTATTGGGCAAGATCTCGCGGAAAACGATATGGGCGGTGCTTTCGCCACGCAGTTGCGCCGCCTCGACGAATTCCATGACCGCCACGTCAAGCGCCACTGCGCGACCAAGGCGAAACACTCGTGTCGAATCCAGAACGGCCATGACCGTGATCAAGACCCACAGGTTTTGGGGCAGGGACGCCAGCACGACCAAAGCAAAGATCAATGTGGGAATGGCCATCATCAGATCATTGAAGCGCGATAAGATGCTGTCGATCAGCCCGCGATTGACGGCCGCGACAAAGCTTAACGCGATGCCGATCGCAAAGGATAAGACCGAAGCCGCCAGCGCCACGAACAGCGTGGTGCGTGCGCCATAGATCAGGCGCGAGGCTAAATCGCGGCCCAGATTGTCGGTCCCCAGCACAAAGTCCCCACCCATTGGGGCCCAGACCTCTCCGACGATTGCGCTTTCCCCATAGGGCGCGATCCAGGGCGCAAACAAAGCGCAGGTCAGCACCAATAGGATGCCTGCAATGCCCACCCATGCGGAAAAGGGGATAGATCGCAGTTTCATCTTGGGTGCCTCAATCGCGGGTTCGAGACGATGGCGACGATATCGGCCGTCATGTTCAGCAGGATATAGACCGCAGCAAAGATCAGCCCGCAGGCTTGCACGACGGGCATATCGCGCACGGTCACGGCATCGACCATATACTGTCCCATTCCCGGATAGACGAAAACCACCTCGACCACGACGACGCCAACGATCAGATAGGCAAGGTTCAGGGCGACGACATTGACGATGGGCGCGATCGCATTGGGGGCCGCATGGCGCAAAATGGCGCGCCACGGGCTAAGGCCCTTCAGCTCTGCCGTTTCCATATAGGCCGAAGACAGGACCGAGATGATGGCGGCTCGGGTCATGCGCATCATATGGGCCAGAACGACCAGCACCAGCGTGGCAACGGGCAGGGCGATGGCCTGAAGCTTTGCCGCCAGGGGCATCCCGTCATAGATGGTCGAGGGGAAGGTCGCGATACCAAGCTTGACCGCAAAGACCAGGATCAGCAGGTATCCGACAAAGAATTCAGGCAAAGAGATCGCGGCCAAGGTGACCACATTGATGACCCGGTCCAGAAAGGTGTCGCGGGTCAGCACCGCAACCAGCCCCAAAAGGATTGCCAGCGGTACTGCGATGACGGCGGCCACGGCTGCAAGAAACAGCGAATTGCCCAGCCGGTCCGCGATCTGGCCCGCCACCGGGGCGCGACTGGCCCAGGAATTACCGAAATCCCCGTGCAAAGCGCCAGCCAGCCATTGGACATAGCGCGTTAAAAGCGGCTGATCCAAGCCCAGCTCGGCTCGGATATTCGCCACAGCCTGCGGAGTTGCCGATTGTCCCAGATAGGTGGTGGCAAAATCGCCGGGCAGGGCCTCGACCCCCACGAAAATCATTAAAGATACGGCCAGAAGCAGCAGCACGCTTATGCCCAGACGCTTCAGGATCAACGCCGCCAAAGAATGGCTTGCGGCCCACCGGCGCAAAGATGCGGTCATATCACGGTTTCCCCGGTCTGGACGCGGCAAAGGCTGCCGCGCCCGGATTTCAAATCAGCTGTCCAACCAGACGCGGCTGGCCAGCTTGCCGTTCGATAGGTCATTGCCGATATCGGGCACAAAGCCCTGAAGGCGTTTGCTGCCAGCGTTGATGTAATCGTTAAAGACCGGCAAAATGGTGCCGCCTTCGTCACGCTGGATCATGGCAATCTGGCGATACAGCTCTTTGCGTTTTTCCTGGTCCAATTCGCCGCGCGCCTGCAGAACAAGCTTGTCGAAATCGGGGCGTTTGAAGCGCGTGTCATTCCATTCGGCCGTGGAGACGTAATTGGTCGAATAGCGTGAATCCTGCGTCGGGCGACCGCCCCAATATGAGGCGCAAAACGGCTGCACATTCCACACATTGGTCCAATAGCCGTCGTCAGGCTCGCGCCGCACATCCAGTTGAATACCGGCGGCGGCGGCATTTTGTTGAAACAGGACCGTCGCATCGACCGCGCCGGGGAAGGCAGCATTCGATGTGCGCAACTGGATTGCGCCCGAATGGCCCGATTTTTCGTAATGGAACTTTGCCTTGTCAGGGTCATAGACCCGCTGCTCGATCCCCTCGGGGAACAGCGCATAGGCATTGTTAACCGGGAAATCATTGCCGATCGAGCCGTATCCGCCAAGGATCTGGTTCAGCATCGCCTCGCGGTCGATCGCGTATTTCAGCGCCAGCCGCAGATCATTGTTGTCAAAAGGTGCGGTGTCGCAATGCATCAAAAACGCATAAAACCCTTTGCCCTTCGAGGTCAGGATCTGGACGGTCGGCGCACGCTGCAACAGGGGCACCGTCTTGGCATCGACCATATCGATAAAGTCGATCTGCCCCGAGGAAAGCGCCGCCACCCGTGCGGTCGCATCATTCATCGCCAGCATCTCGAAGCTATCGACAAAGCCGCGGTCGCTGCGCCAGTCGTCCGAGTTCTTCTCGAATGCGGCGCGCACACCCGCCTGATAATTGGTCAGTTTATAGGGGCCGGTGCCAATCGCCGCTGCGGGGGCCTCGGCACCACCTTTGGGTTGGATCATCAGGTGATAATCGGTCAAAATCAAAGGCAGGTCGGCGTCGGGCGCGCTGAGCGTGATCAGCAGATCGCCCCCGTCCTCTTCGATGGTTTTCAACGAGCTTAAAAGACCCATCGCGCCGGATTGCGATTTTTCATCGGCATGACGGCGCAGGGTTGCAACGCAATCGGCCGTGGTCATGGGTGTTCCGTCATGGAACTTCACATCCTGCCGGATCTTGAAACGCCAAACGCTGGCATCGGCCGATGGCTCCCAGCTTTGCGCCAGATTGGGCAGCGCCTCACCGGTTTCGGGATGGGACTCGACCAGCGTATCGCCCCAGCTATGGCCTACAAGGAAGTTGAAAGAGCCGCTATAGCCCGCCGGGTCCAGCGTATCGGTCGAGGCGCCCCCGCCGATGCCCAGTTTAAGATGGCCACCCCGTTTTGGCTCCTGCGCGGCGGCGGTGCCGGAATAAAGCGCTGTGGCCGCAACCAGCGTCACCCCGCCTGCCATTGCCCGGCCAAGGAATTCGCGTCGGCCCATCCGACCCCGGTTCGCCTGATCCAGTAGAAATGTCGTGAATTTAGACATCATTTTACCCTGTCATGCGGCGCCGCTGTGAATGGGGCGCTCTTTATGTTCTGCGTCGTTTCACAGGGTCAGGGTTTCGATCCCGTCGCATCTTTTCAACCGAAATTTACGACTGATGGCACTTTTTCGCGAAGCCGCACCCTGGGGTTGCCTTTACACCGAGCAGCACCCTAGGGCGGCTACCGTCAGCTGGTTTCAGGTCCGGAAAGGCAGAAATGGCGATGATTTGCAGTATAAATCCATATGATAAATAACATTAAATATGTTTTATAATAATATGATAATACAATATATTATAAATAATATGTTCTTTTGTTCCTTCATCACGGAAAGCAAGGCAGCAGCTTTGATGACTGCCCTTATAAATCCAAATTAGGATGCAATTGGGCGGATCAAGGCGCCGCCGCAAGGCCTGATGCTGCCCAGCAATTAATCGCGCAAGCGCCCGCCAAAGGTCGCAGCTTTTTTTGACCTAATTCTGGGGATCCGATTCGTTCAACCTGCATGCGACATGATTTCCTAAGTGAAACGCTTGGGGATAGCGCATCGATTAACATTTTGTATTTTTTACCTATTCATCACCGCCAGATGCCCGCATGCCTGTAAACAGGGACATCGGTCGCGCGCAACTTCCGCAATCTGCCCTGGCCCCGAAAGGGGTGTTTGGTCCGATCTGGCGCGCGTCAAAGCACAGGAAGCGGCTTTGGCCGGGACCATCGGGGCCTTAAGTCGGGCACCACCTAACCAAGGGCGGGCAGGCGCTTGGTACGATGCTGCTTTCGCCCCAAAGGATTTGCCTTGGAAATCTGTGCGCCAAGGACCCTACGCCTCAGGGTCACGGTACGCCCCTCCCGCAGTCAGTGACCATGCCCGGGCCGACAGCGGGGAAATTTGATCGGGCGCGCGATGTCAGCGGGATTTTACGCTGGCTTTATGGAATTTCGGACTTTCGCCATAGCCGCTTTACGCGCTTTGCACGCAGGATTCCCCATAACCCGTGGGAGAAAACCATGCTGAGCGATGTTTTGTTTCTGGTCGGTGGCCTTGCCCTTTTTGTCCTTGCTGCCGTGGCGGTGCGGGCAGCGGACCGGCTTTAAAGGGGGCAGAGATGTTCGATCTTCTTCTTGGTGGCGCGCTGGCCCTTGCCTTGCTCGTCTATTTTCTGATCGCGCTTCTTGCGCCCGAGAGGTTTTGACATGACAGCCGATCTGGCCTTTTTTGCGCTGTTTCTGGCTGGCCTGACGATGCTTGGCCTTGCCCTTGGCGCCTATATGGAGCGGGTCTTTAACGGGGGGCTGACCTGGATGGCACCGCTTGAGCGACGCTTGTTGACGCTTGCGGGTGTCAGCGGGCGGGGGCAGCGCTGGACCAGCTATGCCATGAGCGTACTTGCCTTTAACGCTGCGGGGTTTGTGCTGCTTTTCGCGGTGCTGCGCGGTCAGGGCTGGTTGCCTTTCAATCCGCAGGGCTTTGGTGGAATACCATCGGCGCAGGCCTTCAATACGGCCATCAGCTTTATGACCAACACCAATTGGCAAAGCTATGGCGGCGAGGTTGCGCTAAGTCATTTCAGCCAGATGTTTGGCCTGACGGTGCAAAATTTCGTCTCGGCGGCGACAGGGATCGCGGTGGCCGTTGCGGTCGTGCGTGGCCTTGTCGGACGCTCGGTCAAGGATCTGGGCAATTTCTGGGTCGATCTGACACGCGGCGTGCTTTATCTGCTGCTGCCCGGTGCGATTGCGATCACATTGGTTCTGATCTGGCAAGGTCAGCCGCAAAACCTGCTGGCCCATGTCAGCGTAACGACCTTGGAGGGGGCGCAGCAGATCATCGCGCAGGGCCCGGTTGCCAGCCAGGACGCCATCAAGATGCTGGGCACCAACGGCGGGGGATTTTTCAACGCTAATGCCGCACATCCCTATGAGAATGCGAATGCGCTGACCAATCTGATCCAGATCTATGCCATCCTGGCGATCCCGGCGGCATTCCCCTTTTTCTTTGGACGTATGGCGGGGGACAGGCGGCAAGGGATTGCCACCTACGTCGCGATGAGCGCGCTTTTCGTTGCCGTGCTTTTATCCGCCTATTTCCTCGAGGCCCATGGCAACCGGCTTTATTCCGGTATCACCGATCCCGGCGTTTCGATGGAGGGCAAGGAAACCCGCTTTGGTCTTGCCCAGACCGTGCTTTTCACGGTGGCCACAACCGTTGCCTCTTGCGGGGCAGTCAATGCAATGCATGACAGCCTGATGGCGCTTGGCGGCATGATCCCGCTGTTCAATATGCTTTTGGGCGAGATCACCTATGGCGGGGTTGGCGCGGGCTTTTACGGCATGGTGCTTTACATCGTGCTGACGGTCTTCATTGCTGGGTTGATGGTGGGGCGGACCCCCGAATGGCTGGGCAAGAAGATCGAGGCGCGCGAGATGAAACTTGCCGCATTAACCCTGTTGGTCATGCCCATTGGTGTATTGGTGCTGTCCGCCCTGGCGATTCTGACCGGGAATGCGCAGACGGCGGTGCAGGATGCCGGCCCCCATGCGCTGACCGAGCTGGTCTATGCCTATGCCTCGGGCACCGCCAACAATGGCTCTGCCTTTGCCGGATTTGGCGCCAATACCACCTGGCACAACACCATGATCGGCCTTGCGATGATGATCGGGCGATGGGGCTATATCGTGCCGGTGCTGGCCATCGCCGGGGGCCTTGGCGCCAAAACCCGCGCGCCTGTAACGGCGGGAACCTTTCCGACCCATGGCAGCGCCTTCACCATCCTTCTTGTCGCGACGATCCTGATTGTCGGCGCGCTGACTTTCCTGCCCGTGCTGGCGCTTGGCCCGATTGCCGAACAGGTGGCGATCTTGGCCGGACAGACATTCTGAGGGTATACTCATGTCAAAACACGACAAATCCGAAATTGCGCTATTGGCACCCGAGATCGTGAAGCCAGCAATACTTGCGGCCTTTCGTAAACTGGACCCGCGCAGCCTTGCCCGCAACCCGGTGATTTTTGCAACCTCGCTTGTGGCTTTGGTGACCAGCATCCTGACCTTGGCGAAATGGGGTCAGCCCGGCACATTTCTGTCGATCCAGATCGCGCTTTGGCTTTGGGCGACCGTGCTTTTTGCCAATTTCGCCGAGGCCGTGGCCGAGGGGCGGGGAAAGGCGCGTGCTGACGCTTTTCGGGCCACGCGCGCCACGGCCAAGGCCAAGGTCTTGCTGGACCCCGCGCGTCGCGATCTTTTCGAGATGCAAGATATTGACACAATCGAACCGGGCGAGCTGATCCTTGTCGAGGCAGGCGACATTGTTGCCACCGATGGCGAGGTGATCGAGGGGGTGGCTTCGGTCGATGAAAGCGCCATTACCGGGGAATCTGCGCCTGTCATTCGCGAAAGCGGTGGAGATCGCTCGTCGCTGACCGGGGGCACGCGGCTGGTGTCGGACTGGTTGGTCGTCAAAGTCACTGCGAAACCCGGCGAGACCTTTCTCGATCGCATGATCGCGCTGGTAGAGGGGGCCAAACGTGCCAAGACCCCGAATGAAATCGCCTTGGACATTCTGCTGGCGGGCCTCTCATTGGTCTTTTTGCTGGTGGTGGCGACATTGCCGGTGTTCACGGGCTGGGCAGGGGCGCAGATCCCCGTGATCTATCTGGCGGCCCTTTTCGTGACGCTGATCCCGACCACCATTGCGGGGCTGCTTTCGGCCATCGGCATTGCGGGTATGGATCGCTTGGTCAAGGCCAATGTCATCGCCAAATCGGGCCGCGCGGTCGAGGCGGCTGGCGATATTGACGTTCTGCTTTTGGATAAAACCGGTACCATCACCTTTGGCAATCGTATGGCCGAAGAGTTCCTGCCTGTTTCTGGGGTGACCGAGGCCGATCTGGCGCAGGCGGCTTGGGCCAGCTCGCTTGCAGATGACACCCCCGAGGGAAAATCTATGGTGGATCTGGCGGTCAAACGACACGGCTTTGTTGAGGGGAGCCTGCGCCTTGGCGCGCAATTCGTGCCCTTCACGGCGCAGACGCGGATGTCAGGGGTCGATCTGCCAGACGGGCGCCAAATTCGCAAAGGCGCGTCAGATGCAATGGCGCGCAGCTTTCCCCAAGAAGGCACGGCTCAGGTCGATCCGCTGGTGCGCCGCATCGCAATGTCGGGTGGCACGCCCTTGGTGGTCGCATTGAACTCTCGGCTTTTGGGGGTGATTCACCTGAAGGATGTCGTGAAACCCGGCATCCGCGAGCGGTTTGCACAATTGCGCCAGATGGGAATTCGCACGGTGATGATCACCGGAGACAACCCTTTGACCGCTGCAGCGATTGCAGCCGAGGCCGGAGTTGACGATTTCCTTGCCGAGGCCACGCCCGAGCGCAAACTTGAACTGATCCGCGCCGAGCAAGCACAAGGTCGGCTGGTTGCGATGTGCGGTGATGGTTCCAATGATGCGCCCGCCTTGGCGCAGGCCGATGTCGGTGTCGCGATGAATTCCGGCACGCCTGCGGCAAAAGAGGCGGGCAATCTGGTCGATCTGGACAGCGACCCCACCAAGCTGATCGAGATTGTGATGGTGGGCAAACAATTGCTGATCTCGCGCGGGGCACTGACAACCTTCTCCATCGCCAATGATGTCGCGAAATATTTCGCGATCCTGCCGGCTTTGTTCGTTGCGGCCTATCCCGGGCTTTCGGCGCTGGATGTGATGGGGCTGGGTTCACCGCAATCGGCGATTCTTTCGGCGATCATTTTCAATGCTCTGGTCATTGTCGCGTTGATCCCCTTGGCGCTGAAGGGCGTCAAATACCGCCCGGCGCCTGCGGGGGCGTTATTGTCGCGTAACCTGTTGATTTATGGGCTTGGCGGCCTTGTCGCGCCCTTCATTGGCATTAAGCTGATCGATATGCTTGTCGATCTGGCCCATCTGGCTTGAGGTGATCTGATGATCTCACAAATTCGTCCGGCAATTGTTTTCCTTGGCTTCTTTTCGGTGCTTTTGGGACTGGCCTATCCTTTGGCCATGACCGGGCTGGGGCAGGTGATGTTTCCCGCTCAGGCCAATGGCAGCCTGATCGAGCGCGATGGTCAAATCATCGGCTCTCGTCTGATCGGGCAGGATTTCACGCGACCCGAATATCTGCACGGCCGCGTCTCCAGCACTGATCCCGCCTATAATGGCGCCGCATCCTCAGGCTCGAACCTTGCGCCCTCCAGAAAGGCGTTGTTGCAAGCCGTCAAGACGCGCGCCGCGGCCTTTGGCCAGCTGCCGGTGCCGTCGGAAATGGCGACCGCATCGGGTTCGGGGCTTGACCCCCAGATCACCCTGAAGGCTGCGATGCGACAGCTGCCCCGGATCGCACGGGCGCGCGGTCTGTCGGAAAATGATGTGCTGGCTGCACTGCGTCAGGCCAGCACGCGACCGGCCTTTGGTTTTGTGGGCGACAGCATTGTGAATGTGCTGGAAACCAATCTCGCGCTTGATGATTTGTCCCGCTAGGATCGGGCCATGGACCACGACGCCCCGCGCCCCGATCCCGAGAGCTTTTTATCCGAGGCCAATGCCGAGGCCGGGCAGGGGGTGCAACCGGGCTCGGCGCCGGGGCGGCTAAAGATCTTTCTGGGGGCCTCTCCGGGCGTTGGCAAAACCTATGCCATGCTGGAAGAGGCCCGCACCGATGATGCCGCAGGCATCGATGTCGTCGTGGCTTTGGCCGAGACGCATGGGCGCGCCGAAACCGGGGCGCTTTTGACCCATCTTCAGCAGCTGCCGCGCCGGATGGTGACCTATCGCGGGCGGCAGATGTCCGAGATGGATCTGGATGCGCTGCTTGAACGGCGCCCACGTCTGGCGCTGATCGATGAGCTGGCCCATACCAATGTTCCCGGCGCGCGCCACCCCAAGCGCTGGCAGGACGTTCAGGAGGTGCTGGCCGCCGGTATCGATGTCTATACCACCCTCAATATCCAGCATATCGACAGTTTGAACGATGTCGTGGCACGCATCACCGGGGTGCGTGTGCAGGAAACCGTTCCCGATGCGATCTTGCAGCGCGCCGATGAGATCCGCATGATCGACCTTCCGGCCGAGGATCTGATCAAGCGCATGCGCGAGGGCAAGGTCTATATGCCCGTCGAGGCAGGGCGGGCACTGCTGAATTTCTTTTCCAAGCCCAATCTGACGGCGCTGCGTGAGCTGGCATTGCGCACGGCTGCCAGTCGCGTCGATGCCGAGATGCTGGCGCTGAACCAGGGGAACGGACGTTTGGCGACACAAGATCGCCTGTTGGTCTGTCTGGATGATCCGTCGACAGCCAAGGCACTGGTCCGCGCCGGGCGCCGCATGACAGACCGTGCGCGTATTCCTTGGATCGTGGCGACGGTCATCACCCCCGAAATCGAGCGGCGCGGCCCCGAGGCTGCAGGGAACATGGCAGATGCGCTGAGCCTGGCCGAGCGACTGGGCGCCGAGGTTCAGATCCTGCGCGCGGATCGCGCGGATGTGGCTGACGAGCTATTGGCCGCGGCACGGCGCCACAAGGCCTCGCGGCTGATCCTTGGCCGCGCCATCGGGGGCGGCTGGTGGCAAAAGCTGATGGCGCGGATCATGCCGCCGCTTTCGGAGCATGTCCTTGAAAAAGCAGTTGATTTCGAGGTCACTATTCTCGCGCCAACCGCCGAATATGCCGCGCCCAGCCCCAGGCCGCGTCATAAAATCACGGGCTGGCCGATCCAGTTCATCGAGGCGCTTGGCGTGACGGCCATCTCGACCCTGATTGCCGCGCCCTTTGATCGCTTCGTGCCTGTGGCCTCGCTTGCGGTGATCTATCTGGTCGGCGTCTTGTCGATGGGCATGCGACGCGGCATTGCGGGGGCCGTTCTGGCCAGCGTGATGGGATTTTTGGCCTATAATTATTTCTTCACCTCACCCTATTTTTCTTTGCGGGTGGCAAGCCATGAATCGGTGGTGGCGCTCTTGGTTTTCACGGTTTCCGCGCTGTTTACAGGCAGCCTTGCCGGGCGGTTGAAGCAGCAGATCGAATTCATGCGCGTCACACAGGCGCGCCTTCAAACGCTTTATGATTTTGCCCGCAAGATTGCCTCGGCCAGCACGACCG
>NZ_DALZMB010000037.1:0-34095 GCF_032007265.1 Paracoccus sp. (in: a-proteobacteria)
CTCGGGGGCATCGATCAGGGCGGTCTGGCCATTGCCATGAACCAGCCAAGCGTAATTGTCCGAAAGACAGCGGACGGGCACGAGTTCCAGCGGCATTGGCAAATCCTTTTCTTTGTCGCACAAATCGGAAGAGCGTCTCCGAAGGGCACAATGTCACGTTCGGGGCGATTGCGGCGGGTTGCAAGGGGCGCGATGCATCAAGACGTCGTTGATCTGAAAGGTTTCTACTATTCGCGCGCGCTGGGTCGCGTGGTGCAGCGGATTTTGCGTGACCGGATGCTGGAGTATTGGCCGGCCGAGCAATTGGCGGGCATGACAGTGGCGGGCTACGGTTTCGCGGCCCCCTTGCTGCGTCCCTATTTGGCGCGCGCGCGCCGGGTCACGGCCTTGATGCCGGGACCGCAAGGCGTGATGGCCTGGCCTGCGGGCATGCCGAATCATTCGGTGCTTTGTGATGATGCGGCATGGCCCCTTGATACGGGCAGCGTTGATCGTCTGGTCATGCTGCATGCGGTCGAGGCTGCCGATCACCCCGCCGAGATTCTGGCCGAGGCTTGGCGGGTGCTGGGGCCGGGGGGCCGCTTGCTGATTATGGCCCCCAACCGCACAGGGCTTTGGGCCAGATCCGAGACGACGCCCTTTGGCTATGGTCGCAGCTATACCTTGGGCCAGCTCGAGACCCAGGCCCGCGAGGCGGGCTTCGTGCCCGAGCGCACTGGGGCCGCACTTTACATTCCACCTTCTGATCGGCGCTTTTGGCTGCGCTCGGCGCAGATGTGGGAAAGGGCAGGGGCGCGGATCTCTCGGATGTTGGTTGCCGGGGTTGTCCTGGCCGAGTTTTCCAAACAGGTGCCCGCGCCGATCGGAACGGGAATGCGGATGCGGGTGCGCAACCCCTTGGGTGTTCTCGAGGGGATCCGCCGTCCCAAACCCTCTCCCGAGGGGGCACTGCGACATCATGTCTCGCCCCGTTAGCGCCACCGGGGCGCGTCCCTTGCCACAATTGCCAAACTTAGGGCGCAGATGCACTATTTTCCGTGATTGAGTCGGTTGCGGGGTCAAGCATCTGCTGCTAGAGACGCGCATGATTTAGGGAAGGATGAAACCGACCCTTTGAACCGGCTCCGTCACAGACCGTCCCTTCTGGGCGGCCCGTCGCGGAGCTTGCGCAAACCGGAAGGATGACCGTGGCAAATTCCGCTTCGATTTCCGCAGACATCGCCGGACGCTATGCGCAGGCACTGTTCGATCTCGTTAAGGAGTCGGGCGGGATCGATGCATTGTCGTCTCAGGTGGATGGTCTTGCGGCCGCGCTGAAGGATAGCGCAGAGCTGCGCGACCTGATCGCATCGCCGATCTATACCCGTGAACAGCAGGAAGCCGCGGTTGCGGCTCTGGGCGAAAAGATGGGTCTTGCACCCGCTTTTGGTCACACCCTGCGCTTGATGGCGAAAAATCGCCGTCTGTTCACCTTGCCTCAGCTTGCAGTCAAACTGCAGGCCCTGATTGCTGACGCGCGTGGCGAAGTCACCGCCGATGTCATCAGCGCCCAGGAGCTGACGGCTGAGCAGAAGAAGCGTCTGGCCGACACGCTGGCCGAGAAATCGGGCAAGACGGTCAAACTGAACACTCGCGTCGATGAAGGGCTCATCGGCGGGATGATCGTCAAGCTGGGATCGCAGATGATCGACAGCTCGATCCGCTCCAAGCTCGCATCCCTTCAGAATTCCATGAAAGAGGTCGGATAATGGGAATCCAGGCAGCCGAAATTTCGGCGATCCTCAAGGATCAGATCAAAAACTTCGGACAAGACGCCGAAGTGGCCGAAGTCGGCCAAGTGCTGTCCGTCGGTGACGGTATTGCCCGTGTCTATGGCCTCGACAAAGTCCAGGCCGGCGAGATGGTCGAATTCCCCGGCGGCGTCCGCGGGATGGTTCTGAACCTCGAGACCGACAACGTCGGTGTTGTGATCTTCGGTGATGACCGTTCGATCAAAGAAGGCGACACCGTCAAGCGCACGCGCTCGATCGTGGAAGTGCCGGTCGGCAAGGAACTGCTGGGCCGCGTCGTCGACGCACTTGGCAACCCGATCGACGGCAAAGGCCCGATCAATGCGACGCAGACCCGCATCGCAGACGTCAAAGCACCTGGCATCATGCCGCGCCAGTCGGTTCACGAACCGATGGCAACGGGCGTGAAGTCGGTTGACGCCATGATCCCGGTTGGCCGCGGCCAGCGCGAATTGATCATTGGTGACCGTCAGACCGGCAAGACCGCGCTGGCACTTGACACCATTCTGAACCAGCTCAGCTACAACGGCCGCGAAGCCGATGGCATGAAGACCCTGCACTGCATCTATGTCGCAGTGGGTCAGAAGCGCTCGACGGTTGCTCAGCTGGTGAAAAAGCTCGAAGAGACCGGCGCGATGGCTTACACCACCGTTGTTGCCGCAACCGCTTCGGACGCAGCACCGATGCAGTATCTGGCGCCTTACTCGGCGACCGCGATTGGCGAATACTTCCGTGACAATGGCATGGACGCGCTGATCATCTATGACGATCTGTCCAAACAGGCCGTTGCTTACCGTCAGATGTCGCTGCTTCTGCGCCGTCCGCCGGGACGTGAAGCCTATCCGGGCGACGTTTTCTATCTGCACTCCCGCCTGTTGGAGCGTTCGGCAAAGCTGAACGCCGAGCATGGTTCGGGCTCGCTGACCGCTCTGCCGATCATCGAAACCCAGGCAGGTGACGTTTCGGCCTATATTCCGACCAACGTGATCTCGATCACCGACGGTCAGATCTTCCTTGAAACGGAACTGTTCTTCCAGGGCATCCGCCCGGCCGTGAACACCGGTCTTTCGGTGTCGCGCGTTGGTTCGGCTGCACAGACCAAGGCGATGAAATCGGTCGCCGGTCCGGTCAAACTGGAACTGGCACAGTACCGCGAAATGGCTGCCTTCGCGCAGTTTGGTTCGGACCTTGATGCCGCGACCCAGCGTCTGCTGAACCGTGGTGCGCGTCTGACCGAGCTGATGAAACAGCCGCAGTACTCGCCGCTGACCACCGCCGAAATCGTGATCGTCATCTACGCCGGCACCAAAGGCTATCTGGACAACGTTCCGGTCAAAGAAGTCACCGCTTGGGAGGCCGGTCTGCTGCAGTTCCTGCGCACCCAAAAGGCCGATCTTCTGGACGATATGACCAAGAACGACCGCAAGATCTCTGGTGATCTGGAAGCAGCGATCAAGTCGGCGCTGGACGGTTACGCCAAGACTTACGCCTGAGGGAGGGATAGATGCCCAGCCTCAAGGACTTAAAAAACCGGATCGGAAGCGTAAAAAATACGCGAAAGATCACGAAGGCGATGCAAATGGTCGCTGCTGCCAAATTGCGCCGTGCGCAAGAGGCAGCAGAGGCTGCACGGCCTTACGCCGACCGTATGGCAGCGGTTATGACCGGTTTGACGTCAGCAGCAGCGGGGTCGTCTTCGGCCCCCAAGCTTCTGGCAGGAACCGGCGACGATCGCCGTCACCTTCTGGTCGTGCTGACCTCGGAACGCGGGCTTGCAGGGGGCTTCAACTCCTCCATCGTCAAACTCGCGCGCCAAAATGTGAACGACCTTCAGGCCCAAGGGAAAGAAGTCACGCTTCTGACCGTTGGCAAGAAAGGCCGCGAGCAGCTTAAGCGCGACTTTGGCTCGCTGATGGTCCATCATGTGGATCTGAGCGAAGTGAAGCGTATCGGCTACGAAAACGCACGTGACATTGCGGACGAGATCCTCGACCGTTTTGATCTGGGCGGTTTCGATGTCGCGACCCTGTTCTATAGCCGGTTTGAATCGGTGATTAGCCAGATTCCGACAGCACGCCAGGTCATTCCCGCCGTTGTGGAAGAGAACGATTCGGCCGAGACCGGAGCCTCGGCTCTGTATGAATATGAACCGGGTGAAGAGGGCATTCTGGCCGATCTTCTGCCGCGTTCGATTGCAACGCAGGTCTTTGCTGCTCTGCTGGAAAACGCTGCTTCTGAACAAGGTGCCCGTATGAGCGCCATGGACAACGCAACGCGGAACGCAGGCGAAATGATCGACAAGCTGACCACCGAGTATAACCGCTCGCGTCAGGCTGCGATCACCAAAGAACTGATTGAAATTATCTCGGGCGCCGAAGCGCTCTGACACCTAGGGGTAATCACATGGCAGAGGCCAAAGGTAAAATCACGCAGGTGATCGGCGCGGTTGTCGACGTACAGTTCGACGGCCAGCTTCCTGCGATTCTGAACGCGCTTGAAACCGAAAACAACGGCAAGCGTCTGGTGCTGGAAGTTGCTCAGCACCTCGGCGAAAACACGGTTCGCACCATCGCTATGGATGCGACCGAAGGTCTGGTCCGTGGCACCGGCGTGTCGGACACCGGCGCACCGATCTCGGTTCCGGTTGGCGACGCGACGCTTGGCCGCATTCTGAACGTCGTCGGCGAGCCCGTCGATGAGCGCGGCCCGGTCAATGCGCCCGAGCGTCGTGCCATCCACCAGCCTGCGCCCGACTTTGCGTCGCAGGCCACCAGCTCGGACATTCTTGTCACCGGCATCAAGGTCATCGACCTGCTGGCACCTTACTCGAAGGGCGGCAAGATCGGTCTTTTCGGTGGTGCAGGCGTCGGCAAGACCGTTCTGATCATGGAACTGATCAACAACATCGCAAAAGTGCACGCTGGTTACTCGGTGTTCGCTGGTGTTGGTGAGCGGACCCGTGAAGGTAACGACCTTTACTATGAAATGATCGAATCGGGCGTTATCACCCCCGACAATCTGGAAGACTCGAAAGTGGCCCTTGTTTACGGCCAGATGAACGAGCCTCCGGGAGCGCGTATGCGCGTTGCTTTGACGGGTCTGACCCTGGCCGAGCAATTCCGCGATTCGACCGGTACCGACGTTCTGTTCTTCGTCGACAACATCTTCCGCTTCACGCAGGCAGGTTCGGAAGTGTCCGCACTTCTGGGTCGTATCCCGTCCGCCGTGGGTTACCAGCCGACGCTGGCAACCGACATGGGCGCCATGCAAGAGCGCATCACCTCGACGAAAAACGGCTCGATCACCTCGATCCAGGCTGTCTACGTTCCGGCCGATGACCTTACCGACCCGGCACCGGCAACGACCTTCGCCCACCTTGACGCAACCACCGTTCTGTCGCGTGCGATTTCGGAACTCGGGATCTACCCGGCCGTTGACCCGCTCGACTCGAACAGCCGTATCCTTGATCCGGCCGTTGTCGGTGAAGAGCACTATCAGGTTGCCCGCGACGTTCAGGGTATCTTGCAGAAGTACAAATCGCTGCAGGACATCATCGCCATTCTTGGCATGGACGAACTGTCGGAAGAGGACAAACTGACGGTTTCGCGCGCTCGTAAGATCCAGCGCTTCCTGTCGCAGCCCTTCGACGTTGCAAAGGTCTTCACCGGCGCAGATGGCAAGCAGGTTCCGCTGGAAGACACGATCTCGTCGTTCAAAGCGGTTGTTGCTGGCGAATACGACCACCTTCCCGAGGCAGCCTTCTACATGGTTGGCGGCATCGAGGAAGTGAAAGCCAAAGCGCAGCGTCTCGCCGCTGAAGCAGCGTAAGGAGGTCAGGGCATGGCTGACACGATGCAGTTCGACCTCGTCTCGCCGGAGCGGAACCTTGTTTCCGTTGCCGCGCGTGAGGTTCGCCTGCCGGGCAGCGAAGGCGATCTGACAGCGATGCCCGGCCACGCGCCGGCCATCGTCAACCTTCGTCCCGGCGTGGTCACCGTGATCGCGGCCGATGGCACCGAGACCGAATTCGCCGTCACCGGCGGATTCGTCGAAATCAACAACGAAGGGGTCACCTTGCTGGCAGAGCGTGGGCATCCGCGCGCTGAGATCACGCAAGAGATCTACAACGAGATGATGGTTTCGGCGCATCGCAAGGTGAAGGCCGCCGAGGTAAAGCGCATGACTGCTGGCGAGGAAATCGTCACCGCAGCCGTGAAGCTTCTTGGCGATATGGAAGCCCTGGGCACCCATATTGGTCTTGATCCCAATCAGGCATCGATCCCGGATTGATCCGTTGGATCTGAAAATAGTCAGGGCCCCGCAACAGCGGGGCCTTTTCTTTTTCTGCGCCCTCGGGAAAAATATCGGCGCAAGTCGCTGGTCCTTTTCGGGCGCGGCAGCATCCCGGCGCCTGCGCCTTGCAGATCTATCGACCGTATTCCGACACAAGGAGAGGTGTGATGAGTGATCAAGGCAAGCCTTGTTGGTACGAGCTGGGCACCAGCGATTTGAATGCCGCCGCGCAGTTTTATAGCACGATCCTGGGCTGGCAGATCTTTGACAGCGGCATGGAGGGGTTTGATTATCGTCTGGCCCGCGCCGAGGCCGGTGACGGCGAGGATGGCGATATGGTCGCGGGCATGATGTCGATCCAGATGCAGCAAGGCAGCCCGCCGCCCAATTGGCTGATCTATTTCGCCGTCGATGATTGTGACGGCCAAACCGCCAAGATCGCAGCCGCCGGGGGGCGGGTCTATAAAGCGCCTGCCGACATTCCGGGCACGGGCCGCTTTTCGGTGGTGGCGGACCCTCAGGGCGCTGTCTTTGGCCTTTTGCAAGCCGATCTCAGCCAGATGAGCGCGGCCGAGATTGCCAAGTTCGAAGCCGGAGGGGGTGCCTATAGTCCCGATAAGGCCGGGCATGGCAATTGGAACGAGCTGATGACCAGTGATCCTGCGGCTGGGCTGGCATTTTACACCGATCTCTTTGGCTGGACCAAGGGGGAGACGATGGATATGGGCGAGATGGGAAGCTATCAGCTGCTTCGCCACAAAGGTGTCGATTTTGGCGCGATCATGGGGCTGGGTGATGCGCCCATGCCGTGTTGGCTGCCCTATTTCGGTATCAACGGCGCAGTATCTCAGGTGGTGCAATCCATTAAGGATCAGGGCGGATCGGTTCATATGGGGCCGATGGAGGTTCCAGGACCGGCCTATATTGCCGTGGCGCGCGATCCTCAGGGGGCGTGGTTTGCGGTGGTTGGTCCCCAGCCATAGCGTTGAAACGGCTGATAGGGCCAGGGCCGCCAAATAGACCCGGCGGCCTGCTGGTCTAAAAATGCCGCTTTGCTTTGGCTGCATTTGGGCGCGCTTGTACGGCCTTAGCCGCCTTGCACGCGGCTGGCTTGGGCCTTGGCGATGCGATGGGGTTATGAGGCGCGTGAAATCGGGCTAAACTACAGCGATGATGACGCGCCCTGATCCCCTGATTCCTGCCTTTCCTCTGCTTGCTGGTCGTGTCCACGAGGCGGGCGGGCCCGCGGCCGTTGCCTTTGCCGGGGTCGTGGCGGCCCAGACTGCGGGTCAGGTTCTTTGGGTGCAGGAAAGCTGGCAGGTCGACCTGCTTAACCCGTTGGGGTTGCGCGATCTGACCGATCCGGCACGTCTGATTCTGGTCAAAAGCAAAAATCAGATCGATTCGCTGGCCGTTGCCGAAGAGGCGCTGAAAGACGGGGCTATCGCTCTGGTTGTGATCGAGATCACCCGTCCCTTGAACCTGCGCGAGGGGCGCAGGCTGCAACTGGCCGCCCAATCCGGGGCAAGCACGGGGCTTTGCCTGATCCCCGAGGGCATGGGCAGCAATGCCGCCGAAAGCCGCTGGGATTGCCGCCCGGTTTTTGACACCCAGCCTCGAAACATGACGCAAGCAGGCTCGACTCTGATGCAATGGCAGCTTACCAAGAACAAAAAGGGAACACTTGGAGCTTGGCATGTTCGATGGGATGCAGCGTCGCATCGTCTCGATGTGGTTTCCCCGGTTGGCTTCGGACCGGGCGCTGCGGCTGTGCCCGATTGATGGACCATTTGCGATCAGCCATCGGCTGAACGGCGCGGATTATATTTATGATGTGAATGCGCTGGCCGAAGGGCAGGGCGTTTATCGCGGCATGGCCGCCTCCGAGGCGCGTGCATTCTGCCCGGGCCTGCGTATGCAGCCCCAAGACCGCCGCTTGGATTCGCGTTTTCTGATGGGGCTGCGGCGGTGGGCCTTGCGCTATTGCCCGTGGGTCGGGGTCGAGCCGCCTGATGGTTTGGTGCTGGATATCAGCGGTTCGGCGCGTCTTTTGGGACCAGAGCCCGCGCTTTTGGCGGATATGCAAGCCCGGCTGGACCGCTCGGGGCTAGAGGTGCGCTTGGGGGTGGCGGGAAGTGCCGCCGCGGCTTGGGCGCTGGCCCATCACAGGCCAGGCATCGCCTTACCCGGGCAAAGTCAGGATAGGCTTCATGCTCTGCCAGTTGCGGCGCTGCGGTTGGACGAACCCTGCGTGACGGCCTTGCAACGCTTGGGTCTGCATACGATCGGGGCATTGGCTGCGGCTGCGCGCGCGCCTTTGGCCCGGCGGTTCGGGCAGGGGCTTTTGACCCGGCTGGATCAGGCCTTGGAGATTGCGCCCGAGCCGATCACGCCCTTGGCCGAGCCACCTCATTTCGGCGTGCGGCTGACTTTTCCTGACCCGATCGGGCTTTTGGATGATGTCATGGCTGGGCTGGATCGGCTGTTGCGGGCGCTTTGTCTTAAGCTCAAGGCTCATGAGGCGGGCGCGCGCGCATTATGCCTGACGCTGCGGCGTGTGGATCGCCACAGCCAGATGCTGCCCCTGCGGCTGGCTGCGGCAATGCGCGACCCTGACCGGATTTCGCCGCTTTTCTTGCCGGTGGTACAAAACGCAGATGCAGGGTTTGGCATCGACCAGCTGCGCCTTGAAGCAACCCTGATCGAGCCTTTGCCCTTGCAGCAGATCGGGGCTGGGGCCGAGGCGCGCGATCAGCTGGACAATCTTCTGACCCGGATCGGCGCCAGGGTTGGGCTTGAGAATGTGTTTAGGTTTCAATCGGTTGACAGCCATCTGCCCGAGCAAAGCTTTTGTCTGTTGCCGATCACGACCGCGCCGGCTCAGGTCTGGACAAATAGCGACATGCTGGCCGCAAGACGGCGTCCGCGCCCCTTGCGCATCTTTCCCCCCGAGGCGATTGTCGGCAGCGGCGCAAGGCCACCTGCCCAATTTCGGTGGCGTGGCATGCGGCTGGATGCGGGTTATGTCAGCGGCCCCGAACGCATTGCCCCGCAATGGTGGCACCGCGCGGATGGCTGGCAGGGCGGCTTGCGCGATTACTGGCGGGTCGAGACGCGACAGGGGCGGCGGCTGTGGCTGTTTTACACACCGCAATCTCCGGGTTGGTATGTTCAAGGGGAATTCCTGTGAGCCAGCGCCCATTGGCGGTGCAGGACCCGCAACAGCCGCCGCCCGACCCAGAAAAAGCCGATTGCGAAAAAGCTGAGCTTGCCAGATCCGATTGCGCCAGATCCGATGCGGCAAGGCCCAATCCCGCAAGGCCCGATCTGGCAAAGCCCGATTTGGCAAAGCTAGGTCCCAATCCACAAGACGCCATCACCCCTTGGGCCGAAACGCCCGAGCCGCTTTCTGTGGGCTATGCTGAATTGGGTGTGACCACGAATTTCACCTTTCTGACGGGGGCCTCTCATCCTGAGGAATTGGTGTTACGTGCCGCTGAATTGGGGCTGACGGCCATCGCGATCACCGACCGGAATTCTTTGGCCGGTGTGGTGCGAGGCTGGAGCGCATTGCGCAATCTAACCGAGGCCAGTGCAAGCGATAATGGTTCGGATCAGGCGGATCGGACGAACAGCAAGCAGGCGGCTGATCCGGAAACGCCCCGCCGGATCGCTGACTGGGCTGCGGATATAGGGGCTGCAGATCGTGCGACCGCTGGCCGGACGGCGGACAGGGGGGGCGCTGCCAGAGGGGGTGGCAGAGGGGGTGGCAGAGGGGGGAGCCGGGGGGGGGTGGATATCGCCTCTGTCAGGACAGGCGCCGACAGCACTGCCGTGGATAGCAGCGCTGGGAGTAGTGGGGTTGCGGGCATAGCGGCCGTGGATATCAGGTCTGCGGGCGGGGCGGCGGTTGATCAGAGCGCCGGGCGATCTGGCACGCAAGATCATGCGCGATCTTGCGAGCATCCCCGCGAAAAGGGGGATAAGCTGGCATCCACGCCCCCCTCATCGTCTTCGCGCAGGCCCTTAGGGTCAAAGGGCGCTGCAAGCAGTGCAGGGCCCAGGCTTCCCAAGCTGATCGTTGGAACGCGGCTGGTGTTAAGTGATTGCCCGATCGAATGGTTGGCCTTGCCCTGTGACAAGCCCGCCTATCAGCGGCTTTCGCGCTTGCTGAGCCTTGGCAAAAGCCGCAGCGGCAAAGGGGAATGTGAGCTGCGCCTTGATGATCTGATCCAGCATTGCCGTGGCATGATCCTGATCGCCTTGCCCTTGCCTCAGGATGCGCAGACCACCCTTCTATCGGTTCAAAGGGTGCAAAGACGTTTTCCGGGGCATGTCTTTCTGGGTGCGGTCCCGCGCTATGACGGCTCGGATGAGGCCTGGTTTGCTTGCTGTGCCGATCTGGCGCTGCGGGCCTCGGCGCCGATGGTTGCGGTGGGGGATGTGCTCATGCACCGCGCGGCCCGCCGTCCGCTGGCCGATGTCCTGACCTGCCTGCGCCACAAGATCACCATTGATCAGATCGGCACGCTTGCCCTGCCAAATGCCGAACGGCGCCTGAAGGGGGCGGCGGATATGGCACGGCTTTATCGTCGCCACCCCGCAGCCCTGCGCCGCACGCTGGAAATTGCGGCCCGTTGCAGCTTTGATCTGTCTGAATTGCAATATGAATACCCCGATGAGATCGATCCCCCCAGCCAGCCCATAGCCCCTCAAAAAGATCAGGCTTTGCCCCAAAGCACTGCGGATCTGGTCGTTGATGCCACGCCAGATAGCGCCGATTTGGCGCAGCTGCGTCTGGATCAGCTAAGCCGCAAGGGGCTGGAACGGCGTTGCCCCCTGGGTGTGCCCGAGCATTATCTGCAAAAGCTTGACAAGGAATTGGCGGTTGTCGCCGAGCTGCGCTATGCCGCCTATTTCCTGACGGTACATCATATCGTGACCTTTGCGCGCGGCCGCGGCATCTTGTGTCAGGGGCGCGGTTCGGCTGCCAATTCGATCATCTGCTGGGCGCTTGGCATCACCGATGTCGATCCGGATATGATCGGCATGGTCTTTGAGCGCTTCATTTCCCGCCATCGCAATGAGCCACCCGATATTGATGTCGATTTCGAACATGAGCGGCGCGAAGAGGTCATTCAGTGGATCTATGAACGCTATGGCCGTGACCGTGCCGGGCTTTGCGCCACGGTGATCCATTTCCGCACCCGCGCGGCTATCCGCGAGGTGGGCAAGGTCATGGGCCTCAGCGCGGATCTGACGGCCAGTCTTTCGGGGCTGGTGTGGGGGATTTCGGATCAGGGGGCCGATCCCGACCAGATCCGGGCGCTGGGGCTGGACCCCAATGAGCGCCGCTTGACCCAGACCATTGCATTGATCCGCGAAATTATCGGCTTTCCGCGCCACCTGAGCCAGCATGTCGGCGGATTTGTCATCACCCGCGGGCGTCTGGACGAGATCTGCCCGATCGAGAATGCAGCCATGCCGGGGCGGACCTGCATCGAATGGGATAAGGACGATATTGACGCGCTGGGTATTCTCAAGGTCGATGTGCTGAGCTTGGGGATGCTGACCTGTATCCGCAAAGCCTTTGGCCTGCTTGCCCAGCATGAAGGCTGCGAGGTCAGCCTGTCGAGCATCGCCAAAGATGACAAGGCCACCTATCAGATGCTGTGCCGCGCTGATGCGATCGGGGTGTTTCAGGTCGAAAGTCGTGCGCAGATGAACTTTCTGCCACGGATGCAGCCGCGCGAATTTTATGACTTGGTGATCGAAGTGGCCATCGTTCGCCCCGGACCTATTCAGGGCGGCATGGTTCAGCCCTATCTGCGTAGGCGGCAGGGCCTGGAGGAGCCCGAAGCCTTTGGCCCTGCCTTGAAGCCGATCACCCGCAAGACGCTTGGGGTGCCTTTGTTTCAAGAACAGGCCTTGCGGATCGCCGAGGTGGCGGCGGGCTATACGCCCGAGGAGGCCGATAAGCTGCGCCGCTCTTTGGCATCTTTTCGGCGCATGGGCACCATCGAGCAGCATCGTGACAGCTTTATCAAAGGCATGCTGGCCAACGGCTATAGCCCCGAAATCAGCGCGCGCTGTTTTTCCCAGATCGAAGGCTTTGCCGATTACGGCTTTCCCGAAAGCCATGCGGCCGCCTTTGCCTTGCTGACCTATGTTTCGGCCTGGCTGAAATGCCATCACCCTGCGGTCTTTGCCTGCGCGCTTTTGAACAGCCAGCCCATGGGCTTTTATGCCCCGGCCCAGATCGTGCGCGATGCGCGCGACCATGGGGTCGAATTACGCCCGATCTGTGTCAGCCACAGCCAGTGGGATAACCAGCTTGAGCGACGCTCGGATGGGCAGCTGGCCCTGCGGCTGGGTTTTCGCCAGATCAAGGGCTTTCGCGAAAGCGATGCGATCCGGATCATGCAGGGGCGGGGGAACGGCTATCCTGATCTGGAAAATCTGTGGCTGCGCACGCGGCTAGAGCCAAGCGTGCTGGAACGTCTGGCCGAGGCCGATGCTTTCTCGGGCATGGGCTTGACGCGGCGTGACGCGCTTTGGGCGGTACGTGCCATTCGCGCCCCCGCGCCCTTACCGCTTTTTGCTGATCCTTTGGATGGTGAAGGGCTGAATGAGCCCGAGGTTATCTTGCCCGCCATGCATTTGGGCGAGGAGGTGGTCGAGGATTATCTGTCCATGCGCCTGACCCTGCGCGCCCATCCGATGGAGCTTTTGCGAAGCTCGATCCCCGGCCTGACCCCGCATGTCGAGCTGCTTGATCCGAAAGGCGAGGCTGGTGAGCATGGCAACGCGCAAGGCTTGATCGCACCTGCACATTCCACGCGCCGCGTTGCGGTTTGCGGATTGGTGATCACCCGCCAGCAGCCCGGAACGGCCTCGGGGGTGGTGTTTTTGACGCTTGAGGATGAAAGCGGCACCGCCAATATCGTGGTCTGGCAGCGCGTGTTTCAGCGTTTTCGCCGCGAGGTGATGGCGGGGCGGTTGCTGCGGGTCACGGGCCGGATCGAACGAGCGGGCATCGTTTGTCATATCATCGCCGAACGGATCGAGGATTTGTCGCATCGACTGTCCGAATTGGGGCATCCGCTGGAACATCTGATCGGTGTGACGCAGCCTCAGGCTGATGACGCGCCGCGCCCCACGCGACGCCGACCGGGCGCGCGCCACCCGCGCGAACAGGCCAAGCGGTTGTTTCCCAGTCGTGACTTCCACTAGCTCTGCGCGCTCAAAGCCGCACCGAATACCGGCGGGCTGAACCCCCAAGGGCTAGGCCCCGTGCCAAGGAAGGCCCCGACCATCCGGCCAAGCCGCATTCCGCATCGCAACGCCTTTTCTTTGTTAAGGGGTTGAGGCAAAATGGCCTTGAGGTTGGTAACGCAAGCCAAAGGGCCGCACGAAGGAAAGCAAGGAACTGCGCTTGATTGCCGGGCCAAAGCAGCACCTCCCGCCGCCCTTTTTCAGCAGGCTTTGCGGAAATATTTAAACGCGCCGCGCCAGAAAGCTTGCAAAGGCATGGGCGGGTTGCGGCGGATCTGCCCTTTGTCGCGATGCGGGTAGACTGGTTTAACTTTACGCCCAAGCAGATTAGTTTCGCCCCGTGACAAGGCGGGCAATGCCAGCCCAAGAACTGACAAATCGGGCGGCTAAAGGGATCAAGCGATGCGCGAATTGGATGCGGCGGCGGCCGGAGCGGCGGATTTCAATATCCTGATTCTTGGCCAGAACGGACGCCTTGCCAAAGAGGCCGTGCTATTTGCGGCCAGTTTGCGGCAAAACTCTCCGGGATTTCGAGGGCGGCTGATCGTGGCCGAACCCCAGCCAGAAGGCGCGTGGGAGGGGGAAGATACGCTGATCCCCGACGCAGAGCGTGCCTATTTACAGGCCTGTGGCGCGGAAATTCTGCCCTTCGTCGCCACCCATTTCGGCAAAGCCTATCCCTATGGCAACAAGATTGAGGCGATGGCGCTTTTGCCCGCGCAGCAGCCCTTCATCTTCTTTGACAGCGATACGTTGATCTTGTCTCCGCTAGACGCGATGCAGATCGATTTTTCGCGACCAAGCGCATCGATGCGCCGCGAGGGCACATGGCCCAAACCTCCGCTTTATGGACCTGATTACGCCGATATCTGGGGTGCGCTTTATCAGCGTTTCGGGCTTGATATGGACAGCACGCTGGATCTGAATTTCGGCCCAAGCGATTGGCGACGTTACCTCTATTTCAACGCGGGCTGGTATCTGGGCGATGATCCGGCGACCTTTGGCGCGCGCTTTGTGGATTGGGCGGCCGAGCTGCGCGCAGATCCCGGCCCGGTTCTGGCCTGTCAGACGCTGGACCCTTGGCCGGATCAGGTGATTTTACCGCTGGTCGTCCATTCATTGGGCGGTGGGCGCCCTGGCCCCGAGCTGGACGGGCTGGATGGCGATGTCAGCAGCCATTACCGCAGCTTTTCGCTGATGTATGCCCGTCAGCCCGATGCGGTCCTGACCGCCTTCGAGGCTTTGGCCGCAGATCCTGAAATCGCGGCGATCTTTGCCGAAGATGAGGGGTTCCAGCAGGTCTATCTTGCGGGTCGCGGGCAAAGTGAAATCCGCCCGCTTTTCGCGCATGGCCTTTACCGGACCGAGCAGCCTTACCGCGCAGCCCTGCGCTGGCGAAAGCTGTGGTTTCGCGGCTAGCTTGCCAAAACGTCAGAAGCTTGCGGGCTTATTCGCCCGCGCTTTCTGATGATTGCGCCCAAAGGTTGATGTCGCCACCTTGTCCGACCAGCTCGTCAATCCGTGCCAGTTCGGCGGGTTGGAACTCCAGATTGCGCACCGCGCCCGCGCAATCGGCCACCTGCTCGGGTTTGGATGCGCCGATCAGTGCCGACGTCACCCGACCCGAGCGCAAAACCCAGGCAAGCGCCATCTGGGCCAGGGTCTGATCGCGCGATTGCGCCAGATCATTCAGGCCGCGCAATGCGGCCAGCGCCTGATCATTCAGCCATTCGGGGAACAGCGATTTGCCCTGCGTTGCGCGGCTGCCCTCAGGGATACCGCGCAGATATTTCGCGGTCAGCATGCCCTGCGCCAACGGCGTAAAGGCGATCGAGCCGATGCCATTATCGTCAAGCGTATCCAAAAGCCCGTCACGCTCGACCCAACGGTTGAGCATATTATAGCTGGGCTGATGAATGATGCAGGGCGTGCCCAGATCGCGCAGGATTGCTGCTGCCTCGGCGGTGCGCTGCGCGTTATAGCTCGAGATGCCCACATAAAGCGCGCGACCCGAGCGCACGATATGATCAAGCGCGCCCATGGTTTCTTCCAGTGGCGTGTTGGGGTCAAAGCGGTGCGAGTAGAAAATATCGACGTAATCGACCCCCAGCCGCTTAAGCGAAGCGTCGCAGGAGGCGATCAGATATTTGCGGCTGCCCCATTCGCCGTAAGGGCCTTCCCACATCCGATAACCGGCTTTCGAGCTGATGATCAGCTGATCGCGCAGGCCGGCGAAATCGGTGGCAAGGATCTGGCCAAATGCCTCTTCGGCACTGCCCGGAGGCGGGCCATAGTTATTGGCCAGATCGAAATGGGTGATGCCATGGTCAAGCGCCGTCCGGCAGATCGCGCGCTTGACCTGATGAGGCGTGTCTTCGCCAAAGTTATGCCAAAGCCCCAGGGAAATCGCAGGAAGCAACAGCCCCGAACGGCCACAGCGGCGATAGCTCATCCGCTCGTGACGTTCGGGATCTGGAAGCCATCTGACCTGCGGTTTCACCTGGGGACGTTGAGCCATTAGCCAAGAACCTCGTTGCAGCGGGCGCAAGTGCCCGAATGAGAATGCGTGCCAACGTCAGGAAGAATCTTCCAGCAACGTTCACATTTCTCACCTTCGGCTGCTTCGAACACAACTGCAACGCCCGAGACCTCGCCTAGGCGGAAAGCATCAGCCGGGGCAGGGTCTGCGGTCAGCGTCAGCGCCGAAGTGATGCAGATATCTGCAAAATCGCTTGTTTTCAAAGCGCTCAACAGATCCGCATCCTCGACGTGAACAATCGGCGCAGCTTCAAGGCTGGCCCCGATGGTCTTGTCGGTGCGCTTCAGTTCAAGTGCCGCCGTCACCACGCGGCGGGCACGGCGCACGGCATCCCATTTCTGGGCCAGAGCCTCGTTATGCCAATCCGCAGGGGTCTGTGCAAAGTCCTGCAAATGGACCGAGCTGTCATCGCCGGGGAAACGGCTAAGCCAGACGTCTTCCATCGTGAAGGGCAGGATGGGGGCAAGCCAGGTCGTCAGGCGGTGGAACAAGATATCCAGAACCGTCCTGGCCGAGCGGCGGCGCAGGCTGTCGGGGCTGTCGCAATAAAGCGCATCCTTGCGGATGTCGAAGTAATAGGCCGACAGATCCACGGTTGCGAATTGGAACAGCGTCTGGAACACGCCCTGGAAGTCATAGACACCATAGCCATGACGGACCTGTTGGTCGATCTCGGCCAGACGGTGCAAAATCCACTGCTCGAGTTCCGGCATGTCCTTGGCTGCGACCTTTTCGGTCTCGGCAAAGCCTGCAAGGTTGCCCAGCATGAACCGCATCGTATTGCGCAAGCGGCGATAGCTGTCGGCCGTGCCTTTCAGGATTTCTTTGCCGATGCGCTGATCGGCGGTGTAATCCGCCTGAGCGACCCACAGGCGCAGAATATCGGCACCGTATTCCTTGATGATCTCGGCCGGGACAATGGTATTGCCAAGCGATTTGGACATTTTCATGCCCTTTTCGTCCAGCGTGAAACCATGTGTCAGCACGCCCTTATAGGGGGCGCGCCCCTTGGTGGCGCAGGCCTGCAACAGCGAGGACTGGAACCAGCCGCGATGCTGATCGGTCCCTTCCAGATAAAGATCCGCGATCCCATCTGGCGAGCCGTCTTTGCGGTCGCGCAGCACGAAGGCATGGGTCGAGCCGCTGTCGAACCAGACATCCAGCACATCCATGATCTGATCGTAATCGTCGGGGTTGACGATCCCGTCCAGCATCTGCGCCTTGAAGCCCTCACGATACCAGGCATCTGCACCGTCTTGCTCGAAGGCTGCGATGATGCGGTCGTTCACGCGCTGATCGCGCAACAAAAAGTCCGGCGCGTCATGTTTCGCACCTTTCTTGATGTAGCAGGTCAGCGGCACACCCCAGGCGCGCTGGCGCGACAAGACCCAGTCGGGGCGGTTTTCCACCATGGAATGGATGCGGTTACGGCCGGTTTGGGGCGTCCATTTCACCAGCTGATCGATCGAGCTGAGGGCGCGGGCACGAATGGTTTTCCCCTGCGCATCCATCCCGTCGTTCAGATCCTTGTCGATCGCGGCAAACCACTGGGGCGTGTTGCGATAGATCACCGGCGCCTTCGAGCGCCAGCTATGGGGGTAGCTGTGCTTGATCTTGCCCTTGCTCAACAACGCGCCTGCATAAGCCAGCTGCTTGATATTGCTGACGTTCGCACTGCCTTCTTTTCCGGCCGAGGTCAGAATTTCCTCGCCGCCGAAAACAGGCAGATCTTTGCGATAAGAGCCGTCGGGTTCGACGTTATAGGTCATCGGCAGGCGGTATTTCACACCAAGCTGATAGTCATCATCGCCATGGCTGGGCGCGGTATGAACAAAGCCCGTACCCGCTTCTTCGGTGACATGATCGCCCGGCAGCAAGGGCACGTCGAAATCCCATTCGCCCTGACCGTTCTCGATGCCGCGATAGGGATGGGCCAGAAGCAGCCCCTCAAGATCCGCAGCTGCGACATCGCCCAAACGGTTAAAGCCCGTGACCTTGGCCGATTGCATGACCCCTTCGGCCAAAGCATCGGCCAGAACCAGATGCTCGCCCAGCTTCGCGGTCGATTTCTCGTCCAGCTCGGTCACTTCGTAAAGGCCATAAGCGATGCCTGGGCCATAAGCCACGGCGCGGTTTTGCGGGATGGTCCAGGGGGTCGTGGTCCAGATCACAACCGAGGCCGGGTTATCGCCAGCAAAGATGCCCGTGCCATTGACCGGCTTGAAGCGCACCCAGATCGTATGGCTGGTGTGATCGTGATATTCGACCTCGGCCTCGGCCAAAGCGGTCTGCTCGACGGGCGACCACATCACGGGCTTGGAGCCCTGATAAAGCGAGCCGTTCATCAAAAGCTTCATGAACTCGGCCGCGATCACCGCTTCGGCGTGATAGTTCATGGTCAGATAGGGATCGTCCCAATTGCCGATCACACCCAGACGCTTGAACTGTTCGCGCTGCGCATCAACCCAGCCCTGTGCAAAGGCGCGGCATTCCTGACGGAACTCGACTTTGCCGATTTCGTCTTTGTTCTGGCCGCGCTCGCGGTACTGCTCTTCGATCTTCCATTCGATCGGCAGGCCATGGCAATCCCAGCCCGGAACATAACGCGCATCGCGGCCCATCATCTGCTGGCTGCGGGTGATGAAATCTTTCAGCACTTTATTCAGCGCATGACCGATGTGCAGATTGCCGTTCGCATAGGGAGGGCCGTCATGCAGGATAAAGGGCGTGCGACCGCTTTTGGCGCGCAGCTTGCCATAAATATCCATTGCCTCCCAGCGGGCCAGCCATTCCGGCTCGCGGGCAGGCAGGCCGGCTCGCATCGGAAATTCGGTCTCGGGCAGGAAAACGGTGTCGCGGTAGTCAGGCGCGGTCGAGGTAGTATCGCTCATTGGCGGGAATCCTTTGGCAGACGGTCAGACAGCAAGCATCCCGACGGCGAGGACCCCCTACGCCGCCGGGCGACTAATTCGAATGATGAAAGCCGTCATAAACATGACCGGGGTTATAGGAACCGGCAAGCCGAGGATCAAGCGCCGACAGCGCCTCATGCGCGAGTTGCTTGCGCGGTGGTGCTGCATTGATCCCGGTTTTGCTTCGGGCCGCGACGATTTCGCTTTGATCGCGGGCCCACAGCAGGGCTGTGCCCGCGATCTTGGGCGCCGCGATCCCCACCTGATCGCGCTCGCGGTGCCAAGCACGATGCCAAGTACGATGCCACGCACGGGGGCAGAGGCTCGCGATGGTGGCTTGCGCCTGGGCCGAACTCTTCCCACATTGGCACCATGTCTGATCCGCGCTTTGCCATTACCCCCGAAGATATCGACCGTGTCGTTGCGGTCTTTTACCAGGCCGTTCGCCGGCACGAGACCTTGGGGCCGATCTTTGCGCGCCATGTCGATCATTGGCCCACGCATGAGGCCAAGATCGCGGGGTTCTGGCGCAATGCCATCCTGCGCGAGCGGGGTTATGACGGCAATCCGATGCGCGTGCATATCGCTGCAGGCGATGTCAAATCCGAACATTTCGCGCCTTGGCTGATGCTTTTTGACGAGGCGCTGCGCCGTTGTCTGCCGCCCGATGTGGCCCAGACCTGGTCCGCACTTGCCCATCGCATCGGGGGTGGCCTGCGCATGGGGGTCGAGGATCTGCGCGTCAAATCCGACGCGCCCCCAAGGCTTGTTTGATCCGCAAAGCCTAAATCGAGGCCATCTCAGGGCTCTTTGGGGTCAACCCCGGGAATGACCTTGGGCGGCGAGGGCTTGTAAACCGGCAGTTTCCAACCCCATACCATGCTTCCTGCACGCAGGGCAAAAGTCACCAGCCCACAGGCCAAAAGGCCCAAGCCATGTGCCAGCCCGAATTGTTGCGCCAATAATGCCGCCAAAGCACCGCCAAAGGCTGCGGTCAAATAAAGCTCGCCCTGCTTGAGCAGCAATGGCACCTCATTTGAGATCACATCCCGGATCAGCCCGCCCACGCTGGCCGTAATCACCCCGGCCATTGTGACGATCACCGCGCCAAAACCCGCGGTCATGGCAAAATCGACCCCCGCCGGAACCGCGACGGCCAAAGCCAGCGCATCGAACCACAAAAGCGCGCGATAGCGGCTTTCCAGAAGGTGAGCGGTGAAAAAGACCAAAACTGCCGCAACGACTGCGGCCAGGATCAGATTGGGCCGCGCCACCCAGAAAATCGCATCGCGACCAAACAGCAGATCGCGGACCGTGCCGCCACCCACCGCCGTCACGACGGCAAAAAAGATAAACCCGACCAGATCAAGCTGGCCGCGGCTGGCGACCAATGCTCCGGTCAGCGCAAAGATGAACACCGAGCCGTAATCCAGCAAAAGCTGTGCATCCGCCAAAATCATGCAGCAGGCCCCTTGACCGGCTTATAGGGCGCCATGCCCGCTCGGGCCAATTCATCCGCACGCTCGTTTTCGGCGTGACCGGCATGGCCCTTGATCCATTTCCAGTGAACGTCGTGACGCTCTTGCGCGCTCTCCAGCCGCTGCCAAAGATCGATATTCTTGACCGGCTTGCGGTCGGCGGTTTTCCAGCCGTTGCGCTTCCAGCCATGAACCCATTGCGTGACCCCATTTTTGACATAGGCGCTATCGGTGGTGATCGTGATCACCGCGGGGCGGGTCAGGGTCTCCAAGGCCGCGATTGCCGCCATCAACTCCATGCGGTTGTTGGTGGTATCGGCCTCACCCCCCGAAAGTTCGCGTTCCTTGATAATGCGATCGCCCTCTTGGGCCCGCATCAAGACACCCCAGCCACCCGGGCCGGGATTGCCCGAGCAAGCCCCATCCGTCCATGCATAAAGTTCAGTCACTGCTCTTCCGCTACACTTTCTTGGGCAAGGGCCTGACCCAGATGGGGCCAAAACCGCTAAAGGCGCCACGCAGACCTTGATCCCCGCATCAGGGACCGCCAAACGAGGCAATCATAGGCGTAAAACGCAAATTCAAACAGGGTCAAGCCTTTCGGCGCATTTCAGCGCCAGGCCTGCCATGTCTTTCATGCTTAAATATCCCGGGGGAGGCCGCAGGACGGGGGCAGAGCCCCCACCAGCTTGACAATGCCAAAGCCTCAGCCTGACGCGGAAGGCGCGACCCGAACTGAGTTGGCCCAAACCGCGCTGATCCAAACCGCGCTGATCCAAGCCACGCTGATCCAAGCCGCGCTGACCCAGTTCAAGATGACCCCCAAGACAGGGGCGTCACCGGGTTCACGCCTCGCGCAGAACCCGCGGGACTTTGAATTCGACATTCTCGCGCGCTGTCTCGACGATCTCGACGGTGACATCATAGCGCTCGCGAAAGGCGGCAATGACCTCATTGACCAAAACCTCGGGGGCGCTCGCTCCGGCTGTCACGCCGACTGATCGCGCTCCTGCGATGGCGCGCCAGTCGATGTGATCAGCGCGTTGCACCAGTTGGCTATAGGCGCAGCCTGCAGCTTTGCCCACTTCGACCAATCGGCGCGAGTTTGATGAATTCGGCGCGCCGATCACCAGCAAGGCGTCGATCTTTGGTGCGATTTCCTTGACCGAGGCCTGACGGTTGGTCGTGGCATAGCAAATATCTTCCTTGGCGGGGCCGACGATCGCGGGAAAGCGCGCTTGCAGCGCCGCGACAATGGCTGCCGTGTCGTCGACAGAAAGTGTGGTCTGGGTGATAAAGGCCAGTTTGGCAGCGTCGCGTGGCGAAATGGTTGCGACATCTTCGACCGTTTCGACCAAAAGCACTTCGCCCTCGGGCAATTGGCCCATTGTGCCCAGCACCTCGGGATGGCCGGCGTGCCCGATCATCACCATCTGCAGGCCCGCCGCGTGATGACGCTCGGCCTCGACATGAACCTTGCTGACCAGGGGGCAGGTCGCATCGACAAAGACCATCTCGCGCGCCCGCGCCGCTGCGGGTACGGATTTGGGAACCCCATGCGCCGAAAAGATCACCGGGCGGTCTGCCGGGCAGTCCTCTAGCTCTTCGACAAAGACCGCGCCTTTGTCGCGCAGCCCGTCAACGACGAATTTGTTATGGACGATCTCGTGGCGGACATAGACCGGAGCACCCCATTTTTGCAGCGCCATCTCGACGATCTTGATTGCGCGATCCACGCCCGCGCAAAACCCGCGCGGCGCCGCCAGATAAAGCATCAGTTGCGGTTTCTCGGTCATGCCACTCACCTTGCCTGAAAAGGGCAGGGCGCAGCCTTGGTGCGCCCCGTCGCAGTCATATCGCATTCGCCTCGTCTTGTGGACGATAACGTCAATCGCCCTCGAATGCGGTCAGCGCATAGACATCCACGCCCGCATCTTCCAGCAGCTTGCGACCGCCCAGATCGGGCAGATCGATCACAAAGGCGCAACCGATCACCTCGGCGCCCAACCGCTCGCAAAGGTGGATCGCCGCTTTGGCAGTGCCGCCCGTGGCCAGCAGGTCATCCACGATCAGAACCTTCTCGCCCGGCTTGATGGCATCGTCATGAATTTCCATGACCGCTTCGCCGTATTCCAGCTGGTAGGATTCGCTTAGAACCGCGCCCGGCAGCTTGCCCTTCTTGCGGATCGGCACAAATCCCACGGTCAGCTGATGGGCCACCGCGCCGCCCAGAATAAAGCCGCGTGCCTCAAGGCCGACGACTTTGTCGATACGCTCACCGGCATAGGGGGTCAGCAGCTGGTCGACGGCCATGCGGAAGCCGCGGGCATCCTGAAACAGGGTGGTGACATCGCGGAAGATGATCCCTTCCTTGGGGAAGTCAGCAATCGTGCGGATGTAATCCCTGACGCTCTTTTGCTCGTGGCGGACGCTCATGGACGCTCCATTTCAAAGGTTTCGCGGACGGCGGTGTAGTCTTTGTAACCCAGACGCGCCAGCCAGCCCGCGCCGGAAAGATCAAATTTCCCGTCTTTTAGACAGTCTTCGCGGATGTGGATGCCCGTGACGACCCCCAAAACCATAAAATTTGCCTCTCCGGCCAGTCGAATGATTCGCGTCATACGACATTCAAGCGCAGCCGGGGCGTTGGCGACGCGGGGGCAGTCGATGGTGCGGCACTGCGCCTTTTCGATGCCGCAGCTTTCGAATTCATCTTGTCCGGCAGCCATTGCCGCACTGCTTGCATTGACCTGATCGCGCAGCGCACCATCGGCGATATTCACGCAAAAGACATGACTTTGTGCGATCTGCGAGACCGAGTCCTTGGTCCCCGCGCGGTCAGGTTTGGCCCCGGTCGAGGCAAACATCACCTGCGGTGGCTGATAGGCAGTCGCATTGAAAAACGAATAGGGCGCCAGATTGTCGCCCGCCTTTGCGCGAGTCGAGATCCAGCCAATCGGGCGGGGCGCGACAATGGCATTGAAAGGATTATGGGGCAGACCATGGCCATCCAGAGGCGTGTAAAACATCGGCTTCTCCTTGATGCGGCGGGGTATTCAACGTCGGCGCGGTTTGCCACAACCTCTATGGACACGAACCTATTGCTGGAATGTGCAAATTTTTGCGACCCATGGCCCCAGTCGGTTTGACTTGGCAATATTGCATGATAGGGCAAGCCGATCCAAGCGGGAGGCGGGATGTACGAACTTTGCCCCGAGACACCGGCAGATACGCCTGAAGTCGAAGCGCTCTATGACCTGTGCTTTGCGCCGGGACGGACGGCCTTGTCGTCCTATCGTCTCCGAGAGGGGGTGCCTGCGGTTGCAGATCTGTGTCTGATTTTACGTAATCAATCCGATGCGGTCATTGCTGCCATCCGCTATTGGCCCGTCGAGGTTGATGGCCATGCCGTCTTGTTGCTTGGGCCGATTGCGGTCCATCCGACCGCACAAGGCGAGGGACTGGGCGGCTATCTGATGCGGGAAAGCCTGAAACGGGCACAAGCCATGGGCTGGGGCCGGGTCATGCTGGTGGGCGATGCGCCCTATTACAGCCGCTTTGGCTTTCACAAGCTGGACCATGTGCGCATGCCGCCGCCGACAAACCCTGACCGTGTGTTGGGGCAGGAACTTCAGCCCGGCGCATGGGTTGGTGTGCAGGGTGATGTCACGCGCGAGACGCGGCCGGATGTGCTGGCCGGGCTTGCCGAGATTGAAAACACCCCGGCAGTGCAACCCGCCTGCGTCGAGGTCGATCTGGCGTCAGACACCGACGGGGCGACGGCATTGCCGCAAACCAAGGCCGAGGCATTGAATGACAAGCGAGAAGCGCCCCACGACCGTCGCGCAGGCCATCCTGCCACCGATAACTGACCCGACCATCCATGCCGAGGTGGACCGGCTGGTCCGGCGCTATCTGGATGCTGGCGGCATCGGAATGGATATTCTGGGCTCGATCGGTGGCAAGGCGGAAAACCTGCTGAACCGGCTGCCCGAGGTCGTGCGCAACCGGATGGACAAGATCACCTTGGGGGCGCTCAACCGCGCCTTCAGCGCGGCCACGCGCTCGCGTCGGATGCTGGGGGATCGCGGCGAATGGTTTAACCGACTGCTCTCGACGGCATCAGGGGCTGCGGGCGGATTGGCGGGCCTTCCGGGTGCCGTAATCGAGATGCCGCTGACAATCACGCTTTTGCTGCGCGCGATCATGGAGATCGCGGTCGAGCACGGCTTTGATCCCAATTCCGATGAGGTTCGCCTTGAGGCGTTGCGCATCTTTGCCACTGCCGGCCCGCTGGCCGAGGATGATGGCACCGATCTGGGCCTACTGGCCGCGCGATTGTCGATTACGGGTCAGACCATTCAGGGTTTGATTTCCAAGGTCGCGCCAAAACTGTCGGTATCGCTGGGCCAAAAGCTTGCGGCTCAGGCCACGCCGGTTTTTGGTGCCATGGCGGGGGCGACGATCAACTATACATTCGCGCGCTACTATCAGGAATTGGCGCGGGTGCATTTCGGCATCATGCGCCTGTCGCAGGAAACCGCCATCCCTCGCGAGGCGCTGAACGAGGCCTTTGAAATCCGGGTCGAGCAAATTCGGGGTGGCGGCAAACACTAAGGCCTGTGCAATCACCCTTCGTTTTGCTCTTCGGCCTCGCTTGCCAGCTCAAGGACAGGGGTGGGCACCGCCAGATGGTCAATCGACAATGGACCCGAAGGGCGCGCCAGACGTGGCTTTACGACCCAGTAAAGCCGCTCTTGTGCGCGGGTAATCGCGACATAGGTCAGGCGTTTCCACAAGGGCAGCCCGGCCTCGTTGCGGTTGGACCAGGCCGCCGCAGAAATGTCGGGGCCGAAAATTTGCACATCGGGCCATTGGCTGCCCTGAGCCTTGTGGATCGTCACCGCTGCGCCATGCAAAAAGGCCGCGCCCATACGGGCGGCGAAGGGGATAAAGGGCTCTTCGACATCGGGCATTTCGATCTTAACGATCGAGGCGGCCGATAGGCGCGGATCTTCGGCACCGATCACATGCAGGCGCGAAAAGCCCGGCTTGCGACCCGGCCCCAGATAGATGACCTGCGCGCCCTTGATCAGGCCGCGTGCCTCTAGGTCGATGCGCTTTTTGCGGTGCTTTAACGGCAGTTCCAGCCCGTCGCAGATCAGCGGTTCGCCGGGGAGAAGGGCATCGGGCGGTGCGCCATAGGCCGAGCGGAAGGCCGAAATCAGCCGCACACGTGTCGCATTGCGCCAGACCAGAACCGGGCTTTGCGCCATCAGATCGCTTTCGACCCTTTCGGCCCAGATCACCCGGGAATCGCGTTGCGCGGCATCGCGCACCATATCCTCGAAAGAGGCGAAATCGAGCTGCGGGTCGGCCAGCGCATGGGCCAGATCCAAGATCGGGCTGTCATTGGCCTGGCGGTGAATGCGGTTCAGGATCAGCTTTTGCTTCGTGGCCAGCCGGTCAAAGACCATTTCGCCCGATTGCCCGACCGGAGCCAACTGGGCCGGATCGCCAAAAAGGATCAGAACCGGAAAGATGGCACGCAGATCGTCGAACTGGCGTTCATCCAGCATCGAGCTTTCATCGATCAGCCCAATGTCCAGCGCATCCTCGCGCCGCTTCCAGCCCTGAATGAAATCCGAGCCGCGCAGCCCCGCCGCTGCCAGCGCGCCGGGGATCGAGGCGTGCAATTCATAGAATGCCTTGGCCCGGTCCAGCGCCTCGTCCGACAGCTCGGGGATCTGGGGGCGCTCGCCCACCCCCGTCAGCCATTCCGCAATCCGTTCATATTCGGGGTCATAGACCGGGGTATAAAGAATGCGGTGGATGGTCGTCGCGGGCACGCCGCGCATGCGCAAAACGAAGGCAGCCTTGTTGGTGGGGGCAAGTACCGCGACGGTGCGTCGCTCTTTGCGCTTCTTGCCCTCATAATCGCCCGAGACGATCTCGACGCCCGCCTCTTTCAAGGCGCGGGTCAGCTCGGCCAGAAGCAGGGTCTTGCCCGAACCTGCCTTGCCGATCACGGCCATGACACTGCCCTTGCCGGGCTCGGGGGGCATGACTTCTTCGGTGGTCAGATCGACGCCCGCCTCTTGCAGCAAAAGGGTCAGCGCATCCCAGGCTTCGGCCTGATCGGAGGAGAGTATGGGCAGGGTCATGCCCATCTGTTAGCCTGCAAGGGCCGCTGGCGCAAAGCGAAACCTTCAGCCCCTTGCGCTGACCGCGATCAGGGCCGCCACACCCAGCACGATCAGCCCCATGCCCGCAAGCTGGCGCCCCGAGGTCTTTTGCCGAAAGATCCGTCCTGACACCAGTTGCGCGAGTGGCACTTCGATCAGGGCCAAGGTGCGGACATTGGCGGCCGAGGTCATGGCAAAGCCCAAAAACCAAAAGAGCGAGGCAAAGGCGCCAAGAAAGCCCGCGCCAAGCGAATCCCGCCAATGTCTGCGGATGCCTTGCAGGGCGGGGCGGTCGGCCATCAAAAGCCAGCCCAGCACGATGCCGGTTTGCATGATCAGGCTCATGGCCAACACCGTGCTGGCGCGGGTCAGGTAATCGCCAAAGGGCAACGCCAGAATGGCGCCACGAAAGCCGATGGAGGAAAGGCCAAACAACAGCCCTGCTGCAACCCCCATTGCAATGGGTTGCCAGCCGCCCTGACGCCAGTTCACCCCAGACATCATCACCACACCGAAGGTCGCGACGGTGATGGCGGCCATACGCGCCGCCCCAAGCGGCTCGGCCAAAAGAACCGCGCCGATGACCGCAAGCGTTACCGGCTCGGTCTTGATAAGGGCTGTCACCACGCCAAAGCCACGCAGGTTCATGGTTTGCAACATCAGCGCCGTTGCCCCGATCTGGGCCATCGCCCCCAGCGCGGCCCAACCCAAGACCGAGAGGTCGGGGCGTGGCAGCTCAACCCAAAGCGAGAGGGCCGCCAGAAAGATCAGGGCAAAGGGCAGGCCAAACAGAAAGCGCACTGCGGTGGCCCCCATCGTGCCGATCTGCGTGGTCAGATGCCGCTGCGCCGCATTGCGCCCAGTTTGCGCCACAGCCGCGATCAAGGTGGCGATGATCCAGCCCATTTGGGTCGTCCTTATGTCAGCAGAAAAAAAGCAGGGTGTCGGTCAAAAGCCGCGGCGCCGCACGAAAAGCGCCTTGCGGACAGCGCGGCGAGAATAAGAAAAGCCGGGCGCGACGGCCCGGCTTGTCCTTTACCCAGGGATCAGCCCCGGATCGCTTCGATCATGCGATGGACATTCTCGGGATCGGCGTCTGGCGTAATGCCATGGCCAAGGTTGAAAATATGGGGGCCTTGCGAAAAGGCCTGGGCGATGCGCTTGGTCTCGGACACAAGGCGCGGCCCACCTTCAACCAGCAGGCGCGGATCAAGATTGCCCTGAACACAGCCGTCCTTTTGGACCTCGGCTGCGGCCCATTGCGCATCAACCGATTGGTCAAGCGCCACGGCATCAGCGCCGGTCGCTTTGGCAAATCCCACGTAACGCGGCCCTGCTTCACGCGGAAACGCGATGATCGGCGTGTCGGGGTGGCGCGCTTTCAGCGCTGCGATGATCTTTTTTGCAGGGGCCAGGGCAAAGTCGTCGAAATCCTGCCCCTTGAGCGAGCCGGCCCAGCTGTCAAACAGCTTAAGCACTTCGGCGCCTGCCTCGACCTGAGCGGACAGATATTCGATAGTGCCGTCGGCAATCTTGTCGATCAGCGCGGCGAAGGCTGCGCGGTCGGCTGCCTTAAAGGCATGGGCCGGTCCCTGATCCGGGGTGCCGCGTCCGGCAACCATATAGGTCGCCACCGTCCAGGGCGCGCCGGCAAAACCGATCAGCGTGGTTTCCTGTGGCAATTCGCGGCGCAAAATGCGCAGGGTCTCGTAAATCGGCGACAGCTTCTCGTGGACATCGGCGGCGGGGCGCAGATCGGCCACGCCCTTGGCATCGGTGATCGTCGACAGGCGCGGGCCCTCTCCGGTCACAAACCACACATCCGAGCCGAGCGCCTGCGGCAACAGCAAAATATCGGCAAACAGGATCGCCGCATCGAAACCGTAGCGCCGGATCGGCTGCAACGTCACTTCGGCAGCAAGTTCGGGGTTATAGCACAGCGACAAAAAGTCGCCCGCTTGGGCCCGGGTCGCCCGATATTCCGGCAAATAGCGTCCCGCCTGACGCATCATCCAGATCGGCGGGGTCGGCAGGCGTTCACCGGCGAGGGCACGCAGCATGGTCTTGCGGGTCATGTCATCTCCTATGTCGTCCCTTCATCGCCAGCCGCTCCCCGTTGTCAAGTGCGCGGCGTGGGGGTATGGCGCATACATGGAACAGATGCCCAACTCCTCCCGCCCCCTTCGCATCGGCACGCGTGGCTCGGTGCTGGCGCTTGCACAGGCGCATGAGACCCGTGCCCGGCTGATGGCCGCGCATGATCTGCCCGAAGATGCCTTTGTCATTCAGGTGATCAAAACCACCGGTGACCGCATCCTTGACCGCGCCCTCAAAGAGATCGGCGGCAAGGGTCTGTTCACCCGTGAGATCGAGGACGCCTTGATTGCAGGCGAGATCGATATTGCCGTTCATTCGATGAAGGATATGCCGACGATCCAGCCCGAGGGTTTGGTGATCGACTGCTATCTTCCGCGCGAAGATGTGCGCGACGCCTTTGTCAGCCCGCATTTCGGTTCGATCTCGGATCTGCCGCAGGGGGCCGTCGTCGGCTCGTCCAGCCTGCGCCGTCGTGCCCAATTGGCCGCGCGCCGCCCGGACCTGCAGCTGGTCGAGTTTCGAGGAAACGTCCAGACACGCTTGAAAAAGCTAGAGGATGGCGTGGCTGTTGCGACTTTTCTGGCAATGGCCGGCCTGTCGCGCTTGGATATGACCCATGTCTCGCGCGGGCCGATCCAACCCGAGGAAATGCTGCCTGCCGTGGCGCAGGGCTGTATCGGGGTCGAGCGTCGCGCCGATGATGCACGCATCGCGGCCCTGTTGGCGCCGATCGGCGATCGCGACAGCGCCCTGCGTGTCGCGGCCGAACGCGCCTTTCTGGCCGAGCTGGACGGTTCTTGCCAGACCCCGATTGCCGGGCTTGCGGTGCTAGAGGGCGACAGCCTGTGGCTGCGCGGAGAGATCCTTCGCCCAGATGGCTCTGAGGTGATCGCGGGCGAGCGGCGTGGCCCGGTCGCCGATGGTCCGGCGATGGGCGCGGATCTGGCGCGCGAGTTGCGCCAGAAAGCCCCGGCGGATTTCTTCGACTGGGATTAAGTCAGATGCAGGCGGCCCAATAGCGGGGCCGCCTTTTTCAACCGATGGCATTGGGTGACGTGATGATAGTCGCGGCATTTGGCCACAGCTGATCCGCCATGCTGCGCAAAATTTCTGATGCCAGAGGCTAGATCAGCGCCAAAGAGCCCAGCATCAGCGCCGCCATCAACACGACTGCGCGCCGATAAAGCACCAACCCAAAACGCAGATCTGTGGCAGATGGGTCAGCCGCCTGAGGGTTCAGCCAAGGCTCGGGGCTGATCTGGCCGCCGTAGCTTCGCGGACCTGACAGGCGCACGCCAAGCGCGCCTGCCATAGCCGCTTCGGGCCAGCCGGCATTGGGCGAACGATGACGCTGCGCATCCCGACGCATCACCCGCAACGAGCGCGCGGACCCTGCCGCAAGTGCAATCAGAACACCGGTCAGCCGCGCGGGGATCAGGTTGACCAGATCATCCAGTTTCGCGGCAAAACGGCCAAATTCTCCGTGACGCGCATTCAGATGGCCGATCATGGAATCAAGCGTGTTGATCGCCTTATAGGCCGCAATTCCGGGCAGCCCCAAAACTGCCGCCCAAAACAGCGGCGCGATCACCCCGTCCGAGGCATTCTCGGCCAGACTTTCCAGTGCAGCCCGCGCGATGGGTTGGGGGGCGTCATCCAAATCGCGCCCGACAATCATCGCAACCGCATCCTTGGCCGCGGGTAGATCATCAGCCAAAAGCGGGCGCGCCACCCTGTCGACATGGTCATAAAGCGAACGGCTTGCGACCAAAGGCCAAGCCATGATGCCCAAGATGACCGGGCCGAAGGGAAGCGGTGCCAGAAGAAAGCTTAGGAATATTGCCGGAATGGTGGCCACAGAAATCGTGACAAGACTTGCGATCAAGCCCTTGTAATAGCGGTGCTTCCCACGATTAAATCTTTGGTCAAGAGAGGTGATCACCCGCCCGAGCCATGTGACAGGATGGCCGATGCGGCGGAAAAGCGCATCTGGCCAGCCAAAGGCTGCATCGATGGCTAGGGCGATGCAGGCGGTGGTCAGGGTGTCTTGCAGAAAGGTCATGTTCAGGCGGTCCAGTTGACAGCCTCGATGGACCAGCAACCGGGGGCGCCGTCAAGCACAGTCAGGGATAAAGGTGCGACGGAAAAGGACAGCGCGGATGCGCCAAAGGCCATTGAAAGCGCGGCGCGCACTGTGCCTGCATGGGCGATGATCAAAGTGGTGCCTGTGGCTTCTTCCAGTATCGGGCGCACGCGCGCGACCATATCCCAGAAGCTTTCCCCACCCTCGGGGCGGTGATGGGCCAGCTCTTCGGTGGACAAAGGCCCTAGGTCAGGGATCTTTGACGGTGCCAGACCTTCCCAATTGCCAAAACTCTGCTCCCATAGCTCGGGGCGCGCGGTGGCACTCAGGCCAAGGGCAGTGGCCGTCTGGCGACAGCGCAGTGCGGGGCTGGTCCAAATCTGATCGGGCTCAAACCGCGCGATACGGGTGCGCAGCGCCTCAAGAGCGGCAGGGTCGGGAAATTCGGCGGCAAGATCGCGCCGCCCCGCCAGACCGATCCCCGGTGGCAGCGGCGCATGACGCACAAGGCAAAGCTTCATGACGACGTCAGCGACGAGGCCATGCCCGAGGCCGCCGCAGAGGTGGTGGCGACATGGGCATGTGTGCCGGGATGTTGCGCGGCGTCGCTGTGTGCAGCTGGCGCATTTGCATCTTCGTTATGCGCTGACTGGGTTTTGGCGGGCGCATTTTGTGAGGTGCTGGTCGGGGCAGGGGTGATGGGTGCGGCGGCCTGCTGACGTGCGCGTTCATAAAGCGCGGTCAGATCACTCAGGGCTTGCACCAACTGACCCAATTGGGGAAGCCGCGCCTGCTCGTTGGTGATGTGATTGCGGTTGAGTTCGTGAAAGGCCGCGTGCAGCCTGTGGCCTTCTTGGGTCAGGGCCACGGTCTTTTCCTTGCCGCGCCGTCCCGTCTCGACCAAGCCGCGCTGGCGCAATTTGCGCAAGGCGTAATGGGCAAGATGGGGCTCATCGATTCGGGCAGAGTGGCATAATGCGGTAAAGGTGCAGGCCTCGTGCTGGTTTGCCAGATCAAGCAAGAAGGCGATCTCAAGCGAGGATAGACCCGGATATCCCGATTTTGCCATACCCTCAAACAGCCAGCGCTGATGGGCCTCGGCAGTGCATTTTAGCCGATGCTCTAGCTCGGAAAGCGTGACCATGGACCTGTCATAGGGCGCGGTCTCGATGGCCTTGATCGGCGGATGATGCGGGCTGAACGGGGGCATTTTGCCTCGGGCGTATGATTTCACAGACAGTTTTGACCTGGGCCAATCAGCCAAAGCGTGGCTCCAGCCAAAGAAAATGTCAATGTTTCTGTATGGATAGACGAAATCGCTGCGCCTTTGGTCGTGCCTGCACCCATGCGGATGATTTTCTTGCGCCGGCCTTGGGATGGCGGGGGCGGCCCGGCGCGCGGCTGGCGTGGGGAATGGTTTGTTCGCTTGACGCCACCAGGCAGCCTGCGGCATGATTTAAATGAACACTCGTTCAATAAGCGGGGCCAGCCGATGTTTGCGACCGGAATGGAGTTCGATCTTGGCGAAGAGGTGAACGCGCTGCGCGAGCTGGTCCGGCGCTGGTCCCAGGACAGGCTTGCCCCGATTGCCGCGAAAATCGATCAGGATAACCATTTTCCCAATCGTCTGTGGCCCGAGATGGGTGCGCTTGGGCTTTTGGGGATTACGGTTCCCGAGGCTTGGGGCGGGACGGGCATGGGCTATCTTGCCCATACCGTCGCCACCGAGGAAATTGCCCGCGCCAGTGCCTCGGTCAGCCTGTCTTATGGCGCCCATTCCAACCTTTGCGTCAATCAGATCAATCTGAACGGCACCGATCAGCAGCGCGCCAGATATTTGCCCGATCTATGCTCGGGCAAAGCCATCGGGGCGCTTGCCATGTCCGAAGTCGGGGCGGGGTCGGATGTGATCTCGATGCAGTTGCGCGCAAGCAAAATGGGCGATCACTATATCCTCAACGGCAGCAAATATTGGATCACGAATGCCCCCGATGCCAGCACGCTGGTCGTCTATGCCAAGACGCAACCCGATGCGGGTTCTAAGGGGATCACGGCCTTTATCATCGAAAGGGGAATGGCCGGCTTTTCCAGCTCGGCGCATTTTGACAAGCTGGGGATGCGCGGCTCGAATACGGGCGAGCTGATCTTTGAAAACTGCGCAGTTCCCGCCGAAAATATCTTGGGTCAGGAAGGCAGGGGCGTGCGGGTGCTGATGTCGGGCCTGGATTATGAACGGCTGGTGCTTTCGGGGATCGGCCTTGGCATCATGGCTGCCTGTCTGGATGCGGTCGTGCCCTATCTGCGCGAGCGGCGCCAGTTCGGTCAGCCCATCGGTTCTTTTCAGCTTATGCAAGCCAAGATCGCGGATATGTATGTCGCGCTGAATACGGCGCGCGCCTATAGTTATGAGGTCGCAAGGGCTTGCGATGCTGGCAAAGTCACGCGCCAGGACGCCGCAGGGGCGGTACTATATGCCTCAGAGCAGGCAATGGTTCAGGCCCATCAGGCGGTTCAGGCGTTTGGCGGGGCTGGCTTTTTAAACGATTCGGTGGTCAGCCGCCTGTTTCGCGACGCCAAGCTGATGGAGATCGGCGCGGGAACAAGTGAAATCAGGCGCATGCTGATCGGCCGTGAATTGATGGGATTAGGCTGATGCGCGCAATTTTCCTGGCCATAAGCGTGATGGTGGCGGCTCCGGCAATAGCCGAGGCGCCGGATAAGCCGGATTATCACCCCGAGGTCCTGCAAGACTGCCTTGACGGTAAAAACGATTACGATGGGCGTGCGGTCTGCATTGGTGCGGCATCCGATGATTGCATGTCCACACCCAAGGGGCAGACCACGGTTGGCATGGTGCAATGCCTTACCCTAGAGGCGACAGATTGGGATAATCGCCTGAACGGCACCTATAAAACGCTGGTCGAGGAACAAAAGGCCGCGGATGCCAATCTGGCGTCCCTGGGCTCGGCGGTCAAACCCGAACGGGTGCAGCGCTTGCAGCAGATGCAACGCAACTGGGTCAGCTACCGCGATGCGGCCTGCAAGTTCGATGAGGCGCAATGGGACGGCGGCAGCGGCTCGGGCCCCGCGGTCAGTGCGTGTCTCATGACATTGACCGGACGTCAGGCTTTGTATCTCGAGCAATATCTCAAGGCGAACAACTAAGATGCGCAGCCCGCGAGCAGCCAATGTGAGGACGGGCATTGCCCCATTCCACAAGGCGGCTCGCAGGGGGCGCAAATCCCAGAACCTGGATGCCCGACCAGCTTGGCCGGGCATCCTCGCGGTCTTAGAATTTCATCACATAAGAGGCGCCGACGACCACCGGATCGACGTCAAGCTTGCCGATCTTCTTGCCGTTCAGATAGACGTCGCTGTTGATATCGATCCAACGGATATCGGCACGCAGCGCGGATTTTTCGTTGATCCAGTAATCGGTGCCA
>NZ_DALZMB010000038.1:0-33317 GCF_032007265.1 Paracoccus sp. (in: a-proteobacteria)
ACGCAAAAAACGTCGGTCTAAACCCATGTGCAAAACATAAAAAGCCACATGATCAGCAGTAAGCAGAGTGAAAGCATGCATCCCTAAAGAGGTAATGCTATGCGCCACACTCGGACCCAACAGGTGGCAAAATGAGGTGGGAAAATCCTGATGTAAGTCATTGATTTATAATGATTTGCGAGGATTGGTGGAGCCGAGGGGAATCGAACCCCTGGCCTCGTCATTGCGAACGACGCGCTCTACCAACTGAGCTACGGCCCCATATTTCAGAATTTTTCGGATAGGGGGCTGAATGTCAAGCGTCACGGGTGGCGCACCGTTGCGCATGAGCACGCCGCGATGCTCGCCACGAAACTGCCTTAGCGTGGGGGCTTTTGACGGGCGAAATCAGCGATTGCTGCGGCGGGGCGGGTGCCGGCGACGCGGCTGACCTCGCGGCCGTTCACAAAGAGCGCAAGCGTTGGAATGCTGCGAATATTCCAGCTGGCGCTGCCGCGCTGGTTTGCCTCGGTGTCGAATTTGACCAGGCGCGCATCTGTACCTAGGGCAGCTGCGGCCTTTTCGAATTCGGGGGCCATTTGGCGACAGGGGCCGCACCAAGGCGCCCAGAAATCCACAACCAAGGGCACTTCGTCGTTGCGCGATGCCTTTAGCAGGGTTGCCGCATCCACAGCGCGGGGCTTGCGAGAGAAAAGTGCAGCGCCGCAAGTTCCGCATTTGGGATTGTCAGAGAAGCGCTCGGTTGGGACGCGGTTGACCTGCCCACAGTCGAGGCATGTCAGTTTTTTGCCGGACATGTTCTTGCTCCTTGTGCTGGCATGAATTGGGTCATTTTACTCGCAAGCGATGCCATCGCCATCCCGATCCAATGCGCGTCTATAGCCGGGCTCGCCCACACGGATCGGTGCCGCACCTGCGGCACGGGCCGCAGCACAGTTGCGATAGTGAACGCCTTTGGTGGATGGTCTGGAACGATAGTCATTTGGTGCCGCGTGAGAGGCCTTGGACCTTGCGCCACGATGGCAGTGATAGCCGCCGTTTTTGCGGTCATTGTGGCAGCCCTTGGCATCAAGGCCGCCGGGATGCGGAAAAGCTGCAGGGGCGCAGCCAAGTGACAGCAGCGCCCCCAATATCAAACGTCGCATGTCTTGCACCCCAAACTGTTAACCAAGGTTAACACAACCTTGGCGGGTTAGAAGTGCCAAGACAACGCGCCTATTCAGCCGCGTCCATATAGCTGTCCAGCGGCGGACAGGTACAGATCAGGTTGCGATCGCCATAAGCATTGTCGACGCGCCCGACCGGAGGCCAGTATTTATCGACCCGGAAGGCACCGGGCGGGAAGCAGCCCTGTTCGCGCGAATAGGCGCGGTCCCAATCGGCCACCAGATCCTCGACCGTATGGGGCGCGTGGCGCAGCGGGCTGTCCTCGGCGGCAATGCGACCCTCTGCAACCTCGGTGATTTCGGCGCGGATGGCCAAAAGCGCGGTGATGAAACGGTCGATCTCGGCCTTGGTTTCCGATTCCGTCGGCTCGACCATCAGCGTGCCGGCCACCGGCCAACTCATGGTTGGCGCATGAAAGCCGTTGTCGACCAGACGTTTCGCGACATCATCGACCGTCACGCCGAATTCCGCAAAGGGGCGAGTGTCCAGGATGCACTCATGCGCCACGCGGCCACGATTGCCCATGAACAGGATCGGATAGGCTGCCTGCAACCGGCTTGCGATATAGTTGGCATTCAAGATTGCCACGCGCGTCGCCTGCGTCAGACCGGCCCCGCCCATCATCTGGATATACGCCCAGGAAATCAGCAGGATCGAGGCCGAGCCCCAATTGGCTGCCGAAACCGCGCCCTCGTCACCCGTTTGCGGATCGGACGGCAGGAAGGGCGCGAGATGCGCCTTGACCCCGATCGGCCCCATGCCCGGACCGCCGCCGCCATGAGGAATGGCAAAGGTCTTGTGCATGTTCAGGTGGCTGACATCGCCGCCGACATCGCCCGGGCGGACCAGACCGACCAGCGCGTTCATATTCGCGCCGTCGATATAGACCTGACCGCCGTGCTTGTGGGTGATTTCGCAAACCTCGCGCACGGTGTCTTCAAAGACGCCATGGGTCGAGGGATAGGTGATCATCACCGCCGCCAGTTTATCGCCCGCTTTCGCAGCTTTTTCGGCGAAATCTTCCAGATCAATATCGCCGTTCGGGGCCGATTTGACCACGACGACTTTCATCCCCGCCATCTGCGCGGATGCAGGGTTGGTGCCATGGGCCGAAACCGGGATCAGACAGATGTCACGATCCTCGCCGCGCGACTTGTGATAGGCGGCAATCGTCAAAAGCCCTGCATATTCGCCCTGCGCGCCGCTGTTGGGTTGCAGCGAAAAGGCGTCATAGCCGGTGATCTGGCACAGCTTTTGCGAAAGATCGGCAAAGACCTCGTGATAGCCCGCAGCCTGATCTTCTGGCGCGAAAGGATGCAATCCACCAAATTCCGGCCAGGTCAGCGGCATCATTTCCGCTGCGGCATTCAGCTTCATCGTGCAAGACCCCAGCGGGATCATGGCGCGGTCAAGGGCCAGATCACGATCCGAAAGGCGGCGCATATAGCGCATCATCTCGGATTCGGCGCGGTTCATGTGAAAGATCGGATGGGTCAGATAGTCGCTCTCACGCAGCAGATCCTCGGGGATCGCCGGAGAAACTGCCGCAACCGCTGCCTCGGTGATGCCGAAAGCATCCAGAACTCGCGCGATTACGCCAGCATCCGTGGTCTCGTCAACCGAGATCCCGACCCGATCCCGGCCAACGCGGCGCAGGTTGATGCCACGATGGCGGGCCGCAGCCATAATGCCCTGCTGGCCGACGCCCACACGGACAGTGATGGTGTCAAAGAAATGCTCGGGGGCGACATCGGCACCCGCGTCGCGCAAGGCATTGGCCAGCGTGACCGCGTTCAGATGCACGCGCTGCGCAATGGCGCGCAGCCCTTCCGGACCGTGGAAGACCGCATAGAAAGAGGCCATGACCGCCAACAAAGCCTGCGCAGTACAGACGTTCGAAGTGGCCTTTTCGCGGCGAATATGCTGCTCGCGGGTCTGAAGCGACAAGCGATAGGCCTGATTGCCCTTGGCATCGATCGAAACCCCGACAATCCGGCCCGGCATCGCCCGCTTCATCTCATCGCGACACGCCATGAATGCCGCATGCGGCCCGCCATAGCCCATCGGAACGCCAAAGCGCTGCGAGGTGCCAACGGCAATATCCGCGCCCATGGCTGCGGGCTCTTTGATCAGGCACAAAGCCAAAAGATCGGTGGCCACAACCGCAATCGCGCCAGCTGCATGCAAGGCCGCACATTCTGCGGTGAAATCGCGCAGATGGCCGTAAGTGCCGGGATATTGGAAAATCGCCCCAAAAACCGAAGCCGCATCCATGTCCTCAACCGAACCGACGATCACGTCGATCCCCAAAGGCTCGGCCCGGGTCTCGATCACGGAAATCGTCTGCGGATGCAGGCTGCGGTCGACGAAAAATGCCTTGGCCTTCGATTTGGCCAGACGCTGCGCCATGGTCATGGCTTCGGCGGCGGCGGTGGCCTCGTCCAACAATGACGCATTGGCAACCGGCAGACCCGTCAAATCGGTCACCATGGTCTGATAGTTCAGCAGCGCTTCCAGCCGCCCTTGGGCGATCTCGGGCTGATAGGGCGTATAGGCCGTGTACCAGGCGGGATTTTCCAGGATATTGCGCTGAATCGCAGGAGGCGTCACCGTGCCGTAATAGCCTTGGCCAATCAGGCTGGTCATCACGCGGTTTTTGCCAGCAATCTCACGCATCCGCTCCAACAGCGCGGATTCGGACAGGGCCGGCCAGTCCAAAGCGGCTTCCTGCCGGATCGAAGCTGGCACGGTCTGGCTGATCAATGCTTCAAGATCGGCCGCGCCGACCGCTTTAAGCATCTCTGCCATCTCCAGCGGAGAAGGTCCGATATGACGCCGATTGGCGAAATCGTCGGGATTATAAGTGGTCGGGATCCATTTCGTCATGATCGGGCCCTGCATCCTCGATGCGTCTGATTTTCAATCTTGCCAAAGAGCGCGCGACCAATCCCGCGCGCCCCCTTGTGTCAACATAGCCGGGTGATGAATGGCCCGGCCCAAAGTCCGGTCGCTTTCTTCATCATCCAAATACCCAAATCCGGCCTTAGCCGATCAGAGCGTTGTAAGCGGCCTCATCCATGAAGGCGTCAATTGCGTTGGCATCGCTTGGCTTGATCTTGAAAAACCACGCGGCCATGGCATCGCTGTTCACATCGCCAGGCGCATCGGCCAGCGCATCATTGACCGCGGTGATCACACCCGCCACGGGCGCGGTGATATCCGAAGCGGCTTTGACCGATTCGATCACGACGATCTCTTCGCCGGCTTCGACTTCACGGCCCAGCTCAGGCAGTTCGACAAAAACCACATCGCCCAATTGCTCGCTGGCATGGGCAGTGATGCCAACGACGATCTCGTCGCCTTCAGCACGCAGCCATTCGTGATTTTCGGTATATTTCAGCATGGGTCGCTCCTCAGCGCTTATATGCAGGGATGTGGAAAGGAAGGGCGGTAATGCTCACCGGCAGGCGCTTGCCGCGCAGTTCAGCCCAAAGCTGGCTGCCCGTGCTTAGACCGGCTGGCAGTTCTGCCATGGCGATCGGACCACCTGCCGAGGGGCCGAACCCGCCCGAGCGCACCCGGCCGATGGCCTCACCACCAGCTTCAGCGGCAAAGATTTCGACACCTTCGCGGATCGGCGCGCGGCCCTCGGGGCGGATGCCGTAGCGGGCCTTCGTGGCTCCGGCTTCCAGCTCGGCCAAAATCACGTCAGCGCCGGGAAAACCACCCGGGCGCGCGCCACCGTTGCGGCGGCTTTTGGGGATCGACCAGCCCAGCCCGGCCTGCGCGGGGGTGGTGGTTTCATCCATTTCATGGCCGTAAAGCGGCATGCCAGCCTCAAGACGCAGGCTGTCACGCGCGCCCAATCCGATCAGGGCCACGGCCTCATCGGCCAGCAGCGCCTGAGTAAAGGCCAGGGCTTGCTCTTGTGGTACCGAAATCTCGAACCCGTCCTCGCCGGTATATCCCGAACGAGAGATCCAAAGGCTGACGCCCTGCCAGTCAAAATCACGCGAATCCATGAATTTCATCTCGGCAACGCCGGGCAGCTGACGTGCCAGAACCGCCTCGGCCTCGGGGCCCTGCAGCGCCAAAAGCGCGCGTGCGACCGGCTCGATGGTGATGCCTTTGGCTTCCAGCTGGCGCAAATGGGCCAGATCAGCATCGGCATTGGCTGCGTTCACGACCAGATACAGATGATCGCCCTTATTCGCGATCATCAGATCGTCCAGCACGCCGCCATTGGGGGCGGTGAACAGGCCATAGCGCTGACGGCCTTCTTTCAACGAGACCAGATCGGCGGGGATCAGGCTTTCCAAAACCTCGGCCACGCCTTCGCCACGCAAAAGCACCTGACCCATGTGGCTGACATCGAACAGACCCGCTTTGGCGCGCGTGTGAAGATGCTCGTTCATCACCCCCATCGGGTATTGAACGGGCATGTCCCAACCTGCAAAGGGGACCATTTTCGCCCCTTTTGCGACGTGCAAATCATATAGTTCCGTGCGCCGATTTTCGGCCATGGCATCCCCCTGTATTCCGCCGGGACATGACTGTCCCTTGCGTGCAGCCGATTGCTGCGGTTGATGCCCCCTCTGTCCTTTGCGCCTGAGATCGTTATCCCTTCGGCGGACGCTTTCGCGCCTCTCTCCAGAGTCTTTGTGGAAGGCGGTCTTTTTGCCTGAGAGTTTACCGGGGCGGTTGCTCCTTCGGCCCTGACTTGCGCCAGCGTCTCCCGACTTCCGACTAAAGGCGTAGCTTGAGGCCGCAGGTCTGACAAGTGGGATTTTGCTTTGTGACAAGGCAACTTGCGCCTTTTTGCGGGCTGGTCGATAAATTCTTAAAGCCGGGCAGGGACATACTGGGTCTACGACCGGGCAAGGGGGCTAAAATGATGCGCGGCTTTGATTTCAGCTCTTGGCAAAGCATTCTATCGACCCTGATCGGCATTGCCCTGATCACATTGATCGGCATGGGTATTCGCCTGTTGGTGATGATGGCGGTGCAGCAACGGCGGGAAAGGATGAACCGCCAGATCAATGAGCGCCTTAAGACGCTGATCGCGGCCTATAAGGTGCTGGGCGGCTCCTTTACCGGTTCGCTAGAGGTCAATCCCGCGCATCTGCGCGACCGCGCAATCGCCGAAGAAGACCCCGACAACCTAAGCCCGCCCGAAAGCCCGGGCGCCGAGCGGGGCAGGCGCATTCGCGATGCGGTCGAGGGGGCCCTTTCCGACATCATCTTGCTGGGCACGGATGAGCAGGTGCGACTGGCCGAACATGCCGCGCGTGAATTGGTCGCGGGGCGCCGCGTCGAGACCCATGACCTGGTGGTCTCGCTGCGCGACTTTATCCGTAAGGCTCTGGATCTAAGCCCTATTCCCGCTGATCTGAACATGCTGCGCCAAGGGCCCTCGCGGCCCTCTTCGGGTTCGGGCGGCAAAGGCGGCGGTGCCGAGCGTGGCGGCCGTGGGGGCGGGAGCGGCATGGGCGGCGGCATGGGAGGAGGTGGCGGGGGCGGCGGCATGGGGCTGGGCATGGGCCTTGGGCTTGGCCATCGCTCTGACGATACGACCCCTTAGGCCGCGGCCCGATTGGGTGCGGCCCCGGCCCCTGCTTTGGCTCCGGCTGCGGCCACACCCGTGATTGGTCATTGCGGCTTAGATCGAAATATTCGACGCGCCGCCATCCAGCAGGATGTTTTGCCCGACCATGAATTTCGCGTGCTGGCTGCACATGAAGGCACAGGTCGCGCCGAAATCTTCGGCCGTGCCATAGCTATGGGTCGGAATCGTGGCCTCGCGGCGGATGCGCGCCTCGTCGATCGAAATATTCTCGGCTTTCGCCACAGCCGCATCCAGGCTTTCGGCGCGGTCGGTCGCATGGATGCCGGGCAACAGGTTGTTGACCACGACGCCTTTGGGGGCCACGGCGCGCGACATGCCCGCGACAAATCCGGTCAGACCCGAACGTGCCGAGTTCGACAGCCCCAGAATCGAGATCGGCGTGCGCACCGATTGCGAGGTAATGTTGACGACGCGACCCCAGCCACGCTCCATCATCCCCGGAACCAATGCCTGCATCAGCGCCACCGCCGAAAGCATGTTGGCATCAATGGCTTTGATGAAATCCTCGCGGGTCCAGTCCGTCCATTGACCGGGGGGCGGGCCGCCTGCATTGGTGACCAGAATATCCGCTTGTCCCACCGCGGCCAAAACGCTGGCGCGGCCCTCTTCGGTTGTGATGTCGGCGGCCACTGGCGTGACCTCGACGCCGTAACGCTTGGCGATCTCTTGGGCGGTTTGCGTCAGCACATCCTCGCTGCGCGCGTTGATCACCAGATTGACGCCTGCTGCGGCCAAAGCCTCGGCGCAGCCACGTCCCAAACCCTTGGAAGCAGCACAAACCAATGCGCGTTTTCCCTTAATTCCCAGATCCATTCCGGCCTCCTGTCTTGATGGCTGCATAGGAAGCGGCCCCGCGCGGTTTGTCCACCCCGACAGGGTGGGCGCAGGGCCAATGGCTTGGCGGGGTAAGGGGGTGCGGCCTAGGCTAGAAGCAAAGGATTTCGGCTTCGGCCTGCGCACGGCGCAGCTCGGCCACGATATCGGTCATCAGTCCGCCTTGCTTGAACATGCCCGAACGCTCGCCCGTGGTTTGACGCATCCGCATCACGGTTTCTGCGCTGACGTATTTATCATAGGGCAGCACGCCCGCGATCTCGTCGATTGCGCAAGAGCAGCGGTTCAGCACATCCTGCGTTTGGCCATTCGCGGCCATACAGACAAAGACATAATCGGCGCGGGCATTGGTCGGATAATCATTGACCGCCTGCGCCAGCGCCGACCAAGGCATGGCAGCCATCAGGGTGGCCATCAGCGCGGCAGTAGGTGCACCTGCTTTGAATCCGGTCATGGCTGCTCCATCGAAAACAGAAAGGCAGGGCTCTCGCCGCCGGTCGTGGCGCTCATGGCGTGGATTGGCGCCTTGGGGTCGCGGATGACAAAGTTGAGTTCCAGCTGATCAAAGGGTGCCATGCGATCCTTGTTGGGGTCATTGGCAAAGGGGCGAAAGACCGCGACCTGCTGGTCTGCTTCTTGGCGGATCTCGCCGCCCCGGAAAACCGCGTCCTTCATGCGGTTGCGGATATAGAAGGGGCTGCCGCCCGTGGCAGCGGCCATATCACGCGCGACGGTTTCCAGGAAAAAGACCACGCTGGGATCGCCGCTATCGGCGGGAAAGGGGCCAACTTTGCGCTCGGGCAGGGGCGAGTTGGGATCGGGGTTTTTCTCGACCAGCTGCAGCATTGCTTTACCATCCGAGGGGTCGGTCGTTTCGATCAATGAGATCTGACCATCCTTTATCTGGCGAAACTGGGCCTTGGGGGGGCCAGCGATATTGAGCGACCAGACGACCGGGGCATCTTTCAGATTCCATGGGCCACGTTCGGTAAAGACCAGATCGCCCGCCGCATCGGCAAAGGCTGCAAAGGGCAGGCCGCAGCCCGTGGCAAGAACGGCCAGACAGATCAGCCGGCGCATTTTGGTCAACATGGGGGTCCTCTCTCTTGTCGTGGCAGCGTGACGCTTGTCGGGAGGCGGCGAAAGCGTGGCGGGCCCGCTCTGGTCCCTTAGTCTTAGGAGGAAATCCGGCTTGGCCTGGGGCTGACCTTGCTGGGCGTGGGCGCGTCAGTGGCGCTGGGCGCTGGGGCCTTTGTCCGCAGCCACACCCGAGCGCGACCTTTCACCACGATAGGTGCAGGCATGGGGCATTTGCCCTTGCCCAAGCGGAAAATTCCTTGCCTATTCGGAGGCGTGAAAAACCGGCGGCAAACGACCGCCATGGATGCGGGAAACAACCACGTGACCTCTGCCCAATTGCTGCGCCAGATGTTCGACCGGGCGGTCGAAGTGGCTGATCCGATGCAAAGCCTTGCCCAATTCCTGCCCGCGCGCCCCAAGGGCCGGGTTGTGGTGATCGGGGCTGGCAAGGCCAGCGCGCGTATGGCCGAAGCGGTCGAGGCGGTCTGGGGGGCCTGCGAGGGCTTGGTGATCACCCGTTACGGCTATGCGCGCCCCACGAAAGGCATCGAGATCGTCGAGGCGGGCCATCCGGTTCCCGATGAGGCGGGCCTGCATGCCACCCAGCGCATCTTGGCGCTTTTATCGGGGTTGGGGCCGGATGATTTCGTGCTGGCGCTGATCTCGGGCGGGGCATCGGCGCTGCTGACGGCACCGGCGGGCGATGTCACGCTGGCGGAAAAACAGCAGGTCAACCAGATGCTTTTGGCCTCTGGTGCGCCGATCGGTCAGATGAACGTGCTGCGCAAGCATCTGAGCCGGGTCAAGGGCGGCCAATTGGCGGCGGCGGCCTATCCTGCGCAAATGCTGGCGCTTTTGGTCTCGGATATTCCCGGTGATGATCCCGCGATGATCGGATCGGGACCCACCGTCGGCGATTACAGCACCCCCGAGGATGCGCGTGACATCGTGCGCCGCTGGGGGCTGGATGTGCCCGGTTCGGTGCGCGCGGTGCTAGAGCAGCCAAGCGGCGTTCTGCATCCCGATGACCCGCGTCTGGCACGCGTGCGCAATGTCATTTGCGCGGCCCCCTCGCAATCGCTGGAGGCTGCGGCCCGCGTTGCGCGTGAAGCGGGCTATGGCGTGGATATTCTGGGCGATGCGCTGGAGGGCGAAGCCCGCGAGGTTGCCGCAGCGCAGGCGCAGCTTGCGCTTGCGCTTTCTGGTCCGCGCATCCTGATTTCGGGTGGTGAGCTGACCGTGACCCGCCGGGGCGATGGTATTGGGGGTCCGAATGCCGAATATGCCTTGGCCCTGGCCATGGCATTGGGGGGCGCGCGCGGCATTCATGCCATTGCTTGCGATACCGACGGCGTCGATGGGGCAGCCGAAGTTGCAGGTGCGCTGATTTCCCCTCAGACGCTGGCCCTTGCTCAAGCCAAGGGTGTCGATCCGCAAGCCGCATTGGACCGAAATGACGCGCACAGCTTCTTCGCGGCGATCGGGCAGCAGGTCATCACCGGGCCGACCCTGACCAATGTCAATGATTTCCGCGCCATCCTGATCGCGGCGCCCGGCGCAGATGATTAGGCTTTGCCCGCCCATCGCGCGGCGTGGCGCGCGGCAGGCGCTGAACCCCTAGGCAAAGATGCTTGCATCTTGGTCCTGCGGCTGAAAACCTTGCCGTAAGGCGCTGTCCCAAATGGCGTCGCGGGGGGCAGAAGATGAGTGTTGCACGCAATCTTAAGCTGAAGGGCCGATTTTTGCCGGTCATCGGGGGCTATGTCTATGAGACCGCACCAGATGGGCCGGGCTATTTCGCGACGCCCGATCAGCGCAGCCGCTTGGTGCGCTTTATCCTGATTGGCCTGCCGATGGTGATTTTTGCCGTGGTCGCGGGGGCGGCGCTGATTTCGGTGCTGATCTCGGCCAACTATACTGGTTTGGGTCGCAGCTTTCCTGCCATGCTTGTCATCGCGCTCGTGGCGATCGGTGCGCTTTATCTGGGTATGCGCTGGGTGCTTTTGGCACCCGCCCGCACCTTGGCCAGCCAAGCGCGCCTGACCCCTGACCAGATCCGGATTCTGCGCCGTGATTTCGAGGATTCCCTGCCCGAACGGCCCGGCGCCGAATCCCCATATCCAAGCGCCTGATTCGTCTGGGGGAATTCATCCCCTAAGGCGAAGGCCTTGTCGCGCTTACACCAGAATGTTCATTTTTTCCGCCCAATGGGCGTTTTTTTGCCTTGCGCGGGGCTGCCTCAAGCCCGGCCGAAAGCGCCGACCTGCTTACGGCGAGATGCGTGGAAAACCCAAGGGATGCGACATTCTGCCACGCTGAAAACGTTGAAACAGGCTTCTGGTTTTTCAGTAAGTGAAAATAATTTCACCCCTAAGTCTTAATTGCCGGATTGGTTCATTCATGTTTGCATCATTGTAGGCAATGGTATGCCCAGATGCAGTCACCTTCAGGGGAGGGGGAGAATGGCGTCCATCAACGAAGCCACGGCGATACCGGGGGACGAAAACTCGGTCGCGGATTGTGTATTTTTTCCAGATACGTACTCGAAGGCGACCCGCGGTCTGATCCTGCTTTGCGCAGCAGGAGTAGGCGCAGCGGGTGGCTATATGATGTCCGGCGCAGCTGATCTTTCGGCGGCGCTTTGGTCAGTTCTGGGTGTGGCGGCGGTTGCGGGGGGCGTTCTGTCCACCTGGTCGCCATGCGGCTATTCCTCGATCTCGCTGCTGCGGGCGAAGGGAACGGGCGTGAAGGCGGCCATTGGCTGGCTTCCGACTTTTGCGATGCATGGCTTGGGCTATGCGGCGGGGGCTGTCATTCTGGGCACGCTTCTGGGCGCGATTGGTGGCATTGCCGGGTTTACGGGTTTTGCAACCACTGCTGCGCTGGCCGTCTTGGCGGTGATCGGTCTGCTTTATGGGGCACATCAGCTTGATCTGATCAGCGCGCCTTATCCGCAGCGCCGGGCACAGGTGCCTCATGATGCGCGCAACCGCTTTCCCAAATGGGTGATCGGTGGGCTTTATGGTCTGTCGCTGGGGCTGGATTACCTGACCTATGTGCAGACGCCTTTGCTTTACATGATGACGCTGGCAGCCGTTTTCACCGGGCATATCCCCGAGGCGATTGCGATCATCGCATTGTTCAACCTTGGCCGATATCTGCCGGTCGCGGTCAATCTTTTGCCCTACAAGGATTATACCATCCAAGCCTGGCTGGCCCGCAATCAAGAGCGTGCGGCAATGGTGGATGGGGCGATCCTTGTGGCTCTGGGCGCTGCTTTTGCGGTGTTGGCCCTGATCTGAGGAGGATCGGGGCGAGCGCTGCTCGCATCCAGAGGACAAGACGAAAATTTCCGGCGACGCTTGTGCAGGGCCGCAGGTGTCAGATTGCCATCTAAGGGAGGACTCGATGGCCTATCCACGCAATTTACTGCAGGCTGACTGGAAGCGCGTGATCGGTGCAGGGATGACCTGTTCGGTACTCGCTCTCGGCACGGCATTCGCTCAGGATGCCGCAGCTCAGACCGAAGGCCAGCGCGAAGCGGCCGAAGCGGCGAAATATCTGGCAGAGGGCGGCGAAGACGAGCCGCATGTCAAAGAAATCAGCGCTCCGGACGCTCATCGCGTTTATGTCGGCGACCCGGCGCATTTCGCGGCCATCACCCAGCAATTCGTCATCAATGGCTCGGATGGCTCGGTTGAGGGCATGATCGATGGTGGCTTCCTGCCCAACCCGGTCGTGGCCGAGGACGGCTCGTTGCTGGCACAGGCCAGCACGGTGTTCTCACGTGTCGCACGCGGCACGCGCACCGATTACGTCGAGGTGTTCGATCCCAAGACGCTGAACCCGATCGCGGATATCGAACTGCCCAACACCCCGCGCTTTCTGGTTGGCACCTATCCTTGGATGACGACCTTCATGCCGAACAACAAATCGCTGTTGTTCTATCAGTTCTCGCCGGCTCCGGCGGTGGGTGTGGTCGACATCGAGGGCAAGAAATTTGATCGCATGATCGATGTGCCGGACTGCTACCACATGTTCCCGACCGCCGATAACACCTTCTTCATGCATTGCCGCGACGGCAGCCTGGCGAAGATCGAAATGGGCGCCGAGGACAAGGTCACGCAGACCGAGGTCTTCCATCCCGAAGACGAGTTCCTGATCAACCATCCTGCCTATTCGATGAAGTCGAAAAAGATCGTCTGGCCGACCTATACCGGCAAGATCCATCAGATCGACCTTTCGTCGGGCGATGCCAAGTTCATGGACCCGATCGAGGCGCTGACCGAAGAAGAGCGCAAGGACAACTGGCGTCCGGGCGGCTGGCAGCAGGTGGCCTATCACCGCACCAAAGACCGCTCCTATCTGCTGGTCGACCAGCGTGACCAGTGGCGCCACAAAACCGCCAGCCGCTTTGTCGTCGTGACCGACCTCAAGACCGGCGAGCGTGTCAACAAGTTCGAAATGGGCCATGAAATCGATTCGGTTCAGGTCAGCCAGGACAATGACGCGCTGCTTTACGGCCTCTCGTCGGGCGATCGCGTTCTTTACATCTACGACGCGGAAACCGGCAAGGAACTGCGTAAGGTCGATCAGCTTGGTCGCGGTCCGCAGGTCCTGAACGTCCACGATCTGGAGCCCTAAATCATGGTCGAGGCAATTCTTCACGAACCACTGATCACATTGGCTGTGCGGGCCTTTCTTGCACTGCTCTTTGTGACGGCGGCTCTGTCGAAGCTGAGCCGCATCGAAGAGTTCTACGGCGTTGTACGCAACTTCCGGCTGTTGCCCGATGGGCTAAGCCGCGTTGTGGCCTTCGTGCTGCCAGTTGTTGAACTGGCAGTCGCCGTGGGGCTGGTCATCCGGCCGCTGGCGGTTCCCGCCGCCGCGGTCGCAGCCCTCTTGCTGATCGTTTTCGCCGTCGCTTTGGCGATCAACGTGATCCGGGGCCGGACCTATATCGACTGCGGTTGCTTCCGTCAGGGCCTGAAACAGCCGGTTAGCTGGCTGCTGGTCGGGCGCAATATCGTGCTGACCGCGCTGGCCTTGTCTGTTGTCTGGCTGCTGCCGACTGTTCCGGCTGCTGGTCTGGCCGACGGCTTTATCGGCCTTGCTGCGGGCAGCATTGCGATGCTGCTTTACTTCAGCGCCTCCATGCTGAGCGGGCTGACCGCTGCGCAATCTTCCAACCTTTCCTCGAAAGGACGCTGATCATGAACTTTCTTATTGCTTCCAATATCCTGTTGTGGCTGGCGTTTATCGGGGTGAGCATGGTGCTTTTGGGCCTGATGCGTCAGGTCGGCCTGCTGCACGAGCGGTCATCGCCAATGGGCGCGATGATCACCGATCACGGCCCCGATATGGGTGACAAGGCGCCGGAATTCGAGCTGCCCGATTACTTTGGCCGCAATGTCAAAATCGGCGGCGCTTCGGCTGACGGTCGCCATACGCTGATCATGTTCACTGCGCCGACCTGCCCGGTCTGCGACAAGCTTTTCCCGATCATCAAATCGATCGCCAAAGCTGAAAAGATCTCGGTGGTGATGATCTCGGATGGCGCGCCGGATGAACATAAGCGCTTCCTGGATAACCACGAGCTGGGCCAGATCCGCTATGTCGTGTCGGCCGAAGCAGGCATGGCCTTCCAGGTCGGCAAGATCCCCTACGGCGTCCTGATCGACGGCGAAGGCATCATCAAAGCCAAGGGCCTGACCAATACGCGCGAACATCTGGAAAGCCTGCTCGAAGCCGACAAATCCGGTTTCGCCTCGCTCCAGCAGTACATGTCGAGCCGCAAGAAGCAGGCGGCCTAAGCCGGTCGCTTCAGTCACAACCCCAAGCAGAGGGAGGAAATATCTATGCTGGGGAATTTCAAATTCGACGATATGGTCGAAAAGATCTCGCGCCGTGTTGCTGGTCGTACCAGCCGCCGCAGCGTGATCGGCAAAATCGGTACCGTGGTTGCAGGCGTGGCCATCGTGCCGCTGCTGCCGGTGGACCGTCGGGGCCGCGTCAGCCGCGCCAATGCCGCCGGTGCGGCCGAGGGCACGGATCCGCGCGCCAAATGGGTGCCGCAGGACCATGACGTTCAGTCCTGCGACTACTGGCGCCATTGCTCGATCGACGGCAACGTCTGCGACTGCTCGGGCGGCTCGCTGACCAACTGTCCTCCGGGCACCAAGCTGGCTTCGGCCTCTTGGGTGGCAAGCTGCTACAACCCGACCGATGGCCAAAGCTACCTGATCGCCTATCGCGACTGCTGTGGCGCCAACGTTTCGGGTCGCTGCCCCTGCCTTAACACCGAGGGTGAGCTTCCGGTCTATCGCCCGGAATTCGCCAACGACATCATCTGGTGCTTCGGCGCAGAAGATGACGCGATGACCTATCACTGCACGATCTCGCCGATCGTCGGCAAAGCAAGCTGATGTGTTCTGCCGGGCGCATCAGTTGCGTCCGGCAGCCTTATTCCTCAAGGAGAAGAAAATGAACTCTGCGATGAAGACCCGGTCGTTGCTGGCCGCTCTCGCACTGGCGACCTTTGGCGCAACGGCTGCGTTTGCCGCGGATAAGGTCACTGTTCCCTCGGAAACCCCGGTCGCTGAGGCAGAAGCCCCGGCTGATGCGGTTATCGTGAACATCGACAAGCTGAAATACGAGACCCCCGAGGTGAAGATCAAAGTCGGTCAGACCGTCACCTGGGTCAACAAAGAGGCGATGCCCCATAACGTCGATTTCGTCAAAGGCGTTGTCGGCGAGGCAGAGCTGAAGGGCCCGATGCTCAAGAAAGGTTTCTCATTCTCTGTGACCTTCAACGAAGCAGGCACCTTTGATTACCACTGCACCCCCCATCCGTTCATGCGGGGCAAAGTCATCGTCGAGTGACACGCAAAGCGTCACGGACGCTTTGACCTGATCTGAAAGGAGCCGATCATGTGGATCCCCTATGACATTCGCGCCTCGCTGAAAGCGGAAAGCGACCCTGCCTCGGTCCGCATCTCGCGGGCAGATGACAGCTCTCGGGATTTTCTGGTCGGCTTCTTTTTACGCAATCCGGTCACCCAGGCCTGGGAGCTGGACCTTGTGGCAAGTGCCGCGGGCCAAGAGCTGGCAACGGCCAGCACGCCTGCGGGTATGCGCATCAGCTTTCACGGCAATGACAGCGGCAAGCTAAGCGAGGTGATCTATCGCCTGCCGGCGACCTCGGCTCAGGATGCGCTGAACCGGGCCTATGGCGACTTTCAGCCGCGAATGCTGCGCTATCTGACTGAAATCGGGCGTGGCATGGCCATTGCGGGCTGGCGCATTGCCGATACCGCTCATTCGGCGCGCTGGCGCTGCACCCCTTTCCGGCCCAGTGCGATGCATCTGGATTTCGACGCGCTTGCCCCTGTCGCGCGCGATCTGGTGCCGTTTGTCGAATTGTTTCAGCGTGCGCGCAACGCCCCTGACGCGGCCAGCCGCCTGATGGCGGCCTTTGCGGTTCTTTCGGCGGCCCAGAACGGCCATCCGGCGCTGGAAGGTGCCAATGCGGGCGCGTTCCGCATCACGCAGGAAATGCTGGTCCATGCCGGAGCAATGGAGTTTTCCGATGCCTTCCTTGGCCTTGCTCTGGTTGATTTCATCGCGGCGATCACGCCCGAACATGCGCGGCTAACCTCAGCCGAGGGGCTGCTGGCTGCGGTCTCGGATGATCTGCGCGCCCAGCAAAAGCTGGCGCAGATCGCCAATTTGACTGATCTGATCGCCCATCGCCTGATCCTGTCCGAGATGCGCATGCGTGCCACGGCCCTTGCGGCGGATCTGCCCAATGTGCGCGCCGATGGCGAGGCGCTTTATGCGCTGGGAGAGCAGACATGCTGACCCGCTTGCGGCTGGCAGGCCTGTCTGCCGTTGGTGTGACCGTGCTTACTGCAATCGCCGGTTTTGCTGCGGTCGAACATGGGCAGCCGCCCGCAAAGCCCTCGCTTGAAATTCTGGGCGAGGCTCTATTCAGCGATCCCTCATTGTCGCGCAACGGGACGCAATCTTGCGCCACCTGCCACGATCCTGACCGCGCCTTTACCGACCCGCGCGAGGGGCGCGCCGGAATGGCGGTCTCGGTGGGCGATGATGGCCAGTCGCATGGCGATCGCAACACCCCCACGCTTGGCTATATGGCAATGAGCCCCGATTTCCATTTCTGGAAGGAAAAGGGCGAATATAAAGGTGGCCAGTTCTGGGACGGCCGCGCCAAGGATCTGGCCGATCAGGCGGGTCAGCCGATGTTGAACCCGGTCGAAATGGCCATGCCCGACAAAGCCACCGTGGTCGAGCGGCTGCGTGCCAATCCCGATTATGTTGCAGGTTTCACCGCGCTATATGGCGCGGATGCGCTGAGTGATGTCGATGCCGCTTTTTCCTATGTGTCTAAGGCATTGGCTGCCTATCAAAGCACGCCGGAATTCTCGCCATTCGATTCCAAATTCGACCGCTTCCTGCGCGGCGAGGAAAAGCTCAGCACTCAGGAAGAATTCGGCTATGCCGTCTATCTGACCTGGAACTGCCGCCTGTGCCATCAGCTGCGCGCCCAAGGTGTGACCGAACGCGAAAGCTTTTCCAACTTTGAATATCGCAATATCGGCATCCCCGTGAACCACGAGGCGCGCGCCGCAAGCGGACTTGGCGCGGATTTCGTCGATTTGGGGCTGGCGGGTCAGGCGGGGGTGAATGATCCGGCGCAAGCTGGTAAATTCAAAGTGCCGACCCTTCGCAACGTGGCCGTGACCGGACCCTATATGCATAACGGGGTGTTCAACGATCTGCGCACAGCCGTGGTCTTTTACAACAAATACACCACGACCGCAGCAAAGTGGCAGATCAACCCCGAAACCGGCGAGCCTTGGGGCGATCCGGAGGTGCCCGAGAACCTGGCCATGAAAGAGCTGAGGTCCGGTTTGACAGTCAGTGATGCGCGCGTCGATGCCTTGGTCGCCTTTCTAGAGACGCTGACCGACAAAAGATACGAGCCCTTGCTCGAAGAACAGCGAGCGGCCCGCGCGGCCGCGACAGCCAAGGGGGGTGATTGACGGCCCGGATTGGCGCCCCGGGCGGGCATTCCCGCAGGAGTACGGAGATGGCACCGAGCAAACGCAAGGTCACCCGCCGTCAGGCATTAACCGAAACCGTCAAGGCCGCCGGGGTTGCTTGCCTTGGCGGCTTCTCACTTGCAGCGATCATCCATTCCACCAGCAAGGCCGATGCGCGCGCCATTCGCCCCCCCGGTGCCCTTCCCGAGGCCGAGTTTCTGGCCGCCTGCGTGCATTGCGGGCTTTGCGTCGAGGCCTGTCCCTATGACACGTTGTCATTGGCCGAATGGGGGCAAGAAGCTGAACTGGGCACGCCCTTTTTCACCCCACGCGAAACCCCATGCTATATGTGCAAGGATGTGCCCTGCGCAAAAGCCTGTCCAACCGGGGCGCTGGACCGCGACATCCCCTCGATCCGGGATGCGAACATGGGGGTGGCCGTTTTAGTGGGCCACGAAACATGCTTGAACTTCAAGGGCTTGAATTGCGGCATCTGCGTGCGCGTTTGCCCTATCCGTGACGAGGCGATCTCGCTCGAGCCGATGGAGGTCAATGGGCGCAAGGTGGTGATCCCGGTGGTCCATTCCAACAAATGCACCGGATGCGGCACCTGCGAAAAGCAATGTGTTCTGGGCCATGCGGCCATTCGCGTGCTGCCGCGTGATCTGGGGTTGGGTGGCCCGGGGCGCAACCGCGCAGGCCGGAGCGTGTGATGGCACGGGTTTCGTTGCGTCGGGCCATGGATTGGTGGATCTCGGACAGTCGCCGCCAAGGAGTTCAGGCGCATGGCGTGATCCGCGCCCACAAATGGTGGTTTCTGCGCCGTATAACACAAATTCTTGTGTTGGCGATCTTTATGACCGGGCCGCTTTTCGGGATCTGGATCGCTAAGGGCAATTTCGCCTCCAGTAGTTTGCTGGGCCTGATTAGCCTCAGTGACCCCTATATCTTTGTGCAATCCCTGTTGGGCTGGCATTGGCCGATCCTGCCCGCGATTACCGGGGCGCTTTTGATCACGGCTCTTTATCTTGTGGTGGGCGGTCGGGCATATTGTGGCTGGGTCTGTCCGGTCAATGTCGTCACCGATGCGGCCTATTGGCTGCGCGAGAAAACCGGGCTGACGCGGGATCGCAAGTTGGATAAGCGCACGCGGCTATATGTGCTGGCGGGAACGCTGATTGCCTCGATGATCACGGGGACGATCGCCTGGGAATTTGTCAATCCCGTCAGCCTGCTGCAACGTGCCTTCATCACGGGCATCGGCATTGGCTGGGTCGTGATCCTGATCGTCTTTTTGCTGGATATGTTCGTCTCGCGCCGGGCGTGGTGCAGCCATCTTTGCCCGGTCGGCGCCTTTTACGGCATCATTGGCCGGGCCAGCCTTGTGCGCGTCTCGGCGCGCCACCGCGATGCTTGCACCGATTGCGGCGCTTGCTTCAACATCTGCCCCGAGCCACATGTGATCGTGCCGGCCTTGAAGGGCAAGGACAGCCCGCTGATCCTGCATGGAGATTGCCAAAATTGCGGCGGCTGCATCGATTCCTGTCCGGTCGATGTCTTTGCCATGACCACCCGCCTGCGCCCCTAGGCCCCGGCACAAGCCCGGCCCTTAACGACGCTTGTCATCTGTCCTGAGTGTGAGCGATAACAAACATCTACGCTCTTTGATTGCGAGGGGCGCAGAAAGGGCGACAGGTGTAAGATTTGGATCCGACCATTGAGCTGGTGAATATCTTCGGCGCGGCAGCCTTGCTGCTTTGGGGGCTGGGCCAGATCAAAACCGGCATCCTGCGCGCATTTGGCGCCTCGCTGCGTCAATGGATAGCCAAAGGCACCAAGAACCGGGTTTTTGCCGCATTCTGGGGCTTTATGGCGACGCTTGCGCTGCAATCAAGCACAGCAGTCGCCGTGATAACCGCGTCATTTGCGGCGCGCGAATTCATCACTTTGGCTATGGCTCAGGCGGTGATGCTGGGGGCCAATCTGGGCACTTCGATCGTGGCATTGGTGCTGTCCGCCGATGTCAGCGCCTTTGCCAGCCTGTTGATCCTGATCGGCGTTGCCATGTCGCTGGGGGCCAAAAGCGTGACGGCCAAAGGCGTGGCGCGGGCGGTTCTGGGGCTGGGGCTGATGCTGCTGGCGCTGCGGTTGATGGACGAATCGACCCAGCCTTTGCGCGATTCCCAGGTCGTTGCGACCGTTCTGACGGCGCTGGGTCAGGCGCCGCTGTTGGCGGTACTTGTGGCCGCGGGGCTGGCGGTTATCGCCTCGTCCAGCCTGGCTGTGATCGTGCTGGCCATGGTTCTGGCGGGCGGCGGGATGATCTCGGGGCCGATGGCGATCTATCTGGTGGCCGGGGCCAATCTGGGCGGAGCAGTTCCGCCTTGGCTGGCGGTTACGGGCGAGGGGCCACAGGCCCGGCGTCTGACTTTGGCCAATCTGATCGTGCGCGGGCTGGGTGCCACGGTGATCACGATCTTCGCGGCCCCGATCGCGCAGTGGCTGATCGCGCTGACGGGCGATCCGCGCAGCTTGCCTGCGATTGCGCATATTGCCTTCAATATGGGGTTGCTGGTCGTCTTCTTGCCGCTGATCACCCCGGTCGGGCGGTTGGTGGCGCGGATGATCCCGGACGGGCCGATGACCCCTTCCGAGCAGCCCTCGTATCTGGATGACAGCTTGCTGGACACGCCCGAACTGGCGCTTGCCGTGGCCAAGCGCGAAACCCTGCATCTGGGTGATCTGGTGGCCGGGATGCTGGACGAGGTGATGAATGCGCTGGCCAGCCCCGATGAGGGCCTTGCCGAGCGTGTCAGCCTGCGCGAACAGCAGGTCGACAGCCTGCACGAGGCGATCAAGCTTTATGTCGCGCGGCTCTCGCAGGTTGAGCTTGACCCGGCCGACAGCCAGCAGGCCGATGAGATTATGTCTTATGCGATCAATCTTGAGCAGGTCGGCGACATTATCAAAAGCGGGCTGACCGAGCTTTTGGCGAAAAAGGCCCGCAAGCAGCTGAGCTTGTCGTCCGAGGGGTTGGCCGAGATTGCACGCTTTTTCAAGGAAACCCGCGACAATTTGCACATGGCACAGGCCATCTTTCTGTCGCGCGATATCACGCTGGCCTCAAAGCTGGTCGAAGCCAAGGTGAACATCCGCCGTCTGGAAGAAGCCTCGGCGGAAAAGCATCTGGATCGTGTGCGACAGGGCCGCGTCGAAACCATCGAGACCAGCTCGATTCATCTGGATTTGCTGCGTGATCTCAAGCGGATCAACGCCCATCTGGCATCAGTGGCCTATCCCATTCTGCGCGAGCAGGGCATGCTGCGTGACAGCCGCGTCATGACAGGAAACAGTTAGATGGCCAAAGCGGAAGTCACGCGGATCGCTGGATTTTTCCCCTTGGCCAGCTTGACAGCCGCAAGCAGTTTCGACAGGTCTTTGACAAAGGGAGCGGGCACCGGAAAGCGGGGGCCGCGCGAGGAAAGAAAGCAACCGACATGACGTCTTCGATTACCGCTGATCTGGTTTTGCGGAATGGTAAAATCTGGCCCGGCTACGGAATTCCCGTCGTTTCGGCGCTGGCGATCAAGGGCAACCGCATCCTGGCGTCCGGCACGGATGAGGCGATTGCGCCGCTGATCGGTGCTCAGACCGAGGTCGTGGACCTGGCCGGGCGCTTTGCCATGCCGGGGCTGAATGATGCGCATCTTCATCTGATCTCGACGGGGTTGCTGCGTCAGCAGGTGGATGCGACAGCCGATGCCGCGCCCACCCGCGCCGCGTTGATTGCCGCCCTTCAGGCCCGTGCGGCGCAAACGCCCAAAGGCGAATGGGTGCGCGCACGCGGCTTTGACCAGACCCGCTATGACGACGGTTTGATGCCGACCGCACAAGAGCTGGACGCAGCGCTGCCCGATCACCCTGTTTCGGTGACGCGCGCATGCGGCCATGTCACGGTGGCAAACTCGGCCGGTCTGGCTTTGGCGGGCATCAGCTACGAGACGGTAGATCCCGATGGTGGCGTGATTGGTCGCGAAAATGGCGTCCTGACCGGGATGCTGGCCGAGAATGCGCAAAATCTGGTCTATAACGTGCAGCCTACGCCCTCGTTGGACGATATTATCGACGCGATCGAGGCAGGCGGCCGGCATCTGATCGAATTTGGCATCACATCCTGCATGGATGCCGCGACCGGCCAGATCGACGGTATGACCGAAATTCAGGCCTATCACCTTGCTGCCCGCGACGGGCGTTTGCCGGTGCGGGTCTGGGCGACGCTGTTGGGCGATCCCGGTTCCTCGATTGTCGAGCGCTGCCATGCGGTCGGGCTGGTCACGGGTGTCGGGAATGACATGTTCCGCATCGGCGGGGTCAAGATTTTCACCGATGGCTCGGCAGGCGGGCGCACGGCATGGATGTTCCAGCCCTATCAGGGCCAACCCGAAAATTTCGGGGTCCAGATGCTGCCGGACGATCAGCTGTTCGAGCTGGTCGATCGCTATACCGGCATGGGCTATACGATGGTCTGCCACGGTATCGGCGATGCCTCGATCGATCAGCTGGTGCGCGCCTATGAGCGGGTGCGCGCAGCCCATCCCGACCATCAGCACCGCCACCGGATCGAGCATTGCGGCTATGTCGATGATGCGATGAACCAGCGTATGATTGCGGCGGGCGTTCTGCCCGCGCCGCAACAGGCGTTCATCCATGATTTCGGCGATGCCTATGTTGCGGTTCTGGGGACAGAGCGCGGCCTGCGGTCCTATCCGATCGGCACCTGGACGCGGTTGGGGATGAAGCCCTCGACCGGCAGCGATTCTCCGGTTTGCTCGCCCAATCCTTACCCGGATCTGCATGCGATGATCACGCGCCAGACCCATAAGGGCACGGTGATGGATGCTTCGGAAATTCTGACGCCAGAAGAGGCGCTTCGTGCCTATACTGAATATGGTGCCTATTCGCAGGGCGCCGAAAAGGTCAAAGGTCAGCTGGTGCCGGGGATGCTGGCCGATGTTGCGGTCTTTTCGCAAGATTTGCTGACCGCCGAGCCCGCGGTAATCTTGCATCAGACCCGCTGCGAGATGACCATTCTTGATGGGCGCATTGTCCATGACTTGATCACGGCCAAGGCCTGACGGTGCTGGCAGGCCGGCGCGCCCAGTATCAGGGCGCGCGGCCATGTCGGGCTGAGGGATAAAACCGGGGGCAAACAAGCCCCCGCATCACAGGGAGAGAGACAATATGCTGAGCAAACTTGGCCTGATGGCAGCACTTGCGTTGGGGACGGCAACCGTCGCCTTTGCGCAAGATGCGACCCCGCGTGAAGGCGGCAAGCTGATTTTTACCGCGCCTTATGGCTCGTCGATCGGCTCGCTGGATATTACCGCGACCCCGCATACCCAAGACGAGATCGTCGCCAAGGCGATGAACCGTTCGCTGTATAAGTGGAACCCGGAATCGGGCAAGCCCGAGCTGGATCTTGCGGAATCGGTCGAGAAATCGGCGGATGGCAAGACCTATACGTTCAAGCTGCGCGAGGCGAGCTTCCATAACGGCGATACGCTGGACGCCGATGACGTGCTGTTCAGCTACAACCGTCTGGCCGATCCGAAAAAGGCGCTGACGGGGGCCGAGCAGGTTCTGACCATCGCTGGCGCGCAAGACGTTCAGGACGGCAAGGCCGAAGCGATTTCGGGCCTCAAGAAGATCGATGATCGCACCATCGAAATCACCATGACCAATCTGGCCGATCCGGGTTGGGCTTTGATGTCGAACTATGCGCCGATCTATTCCAAGGATTACCCCGAGGATCAGCTGGCCTCCAAGCCCAATGGCCTTGGCCCGTTCAAACTGGCCAATTACGTCCCCGGCTCTAAAGTCGAGCTGGTCAAGTTCGACAGGTATTTCGAGCAGGGCAAACCCTATCTCGACAAGCTGGACATCATGCTGATGGGCGAGGCCGCCGCGCGCGACGTCGCTTTCCGCAATGGTGAAATCGATGCGAACGTGTTGGGCCCGGTCCAATACGAGGCCTATGGCCAGGACCCCGCGCTGAAGGACCACATCCTTGAAGTCGCCGAGGTTTATACCCGCAATATCGGCTTCAACCCCAATGTCGAAGCCTTCAAGGACAAGCGCGTCCGTCAGGCGATCAACCACGCCATCAACAGCGAAGTGATCATCAAGAAGCTGCTCAAGGACAAGGCCTATCCGGCTGTGTCTTGGCTGCCGACCTCGTCGCCTGCTTTCGACCAGACCGCGGTTCCTTATTCCTATGACCCGGAAAAGGCCAAGGCGCTGCTGAAAGAGGCAGGCTATGAGACCGGCCTGAAATTCGCCGTCACCGCGACGCCGAATGAAAGCTGGGGCGTGCCGATCGTCGAGGCGATCATTCCCATGCTGGCCAAGGTTGGCGTCGAAGTGACCACCGATCCGGTCGAAAGCCCGGTTCTGTCCGACAAGATCGTCTCGGATAATTTCGAGGCCTTTATCTGGTCGAACTCGTCGGGTCCGGATGCGCTGAAATACCTGTCCTGCTTCCATTCGAAAACGCCGCTGTCGGCCTGCAACTATGTCAAATTCAACAATGCTGATTTTGACAAGCTGATCGACGAAGCCGGTAATGAAACGGATCTGGCCAAGCAAACCGAGCTGCTCAAACAGGCCAACAACCTGTTGCAAGAAGAGGCTCCGGTCTGGTTCTTCAACTATAACAAGGCTGTTATGGCCTATCAGCCCTGGATTCACGGGCTAAAGCCGAATGCGATGGAGCTGGCGATTCAGGACTACGAAGATCTGTGGATCGACGAGACCGCGCCTGACGCCCGCAAGTAATTGCGTCCTTCCGGTAGGGCGGGTCCGGTCAGCCGGTCCCGTCCAGCCTTCCGCTCAATTCCAACGAAAGGCAGAACCCGCAGATGATGCGATTCATCCTTCGCCGGATGCTGCAGATGATCCCCACGATTTTGGCGGTCGTCCTGATCATATTCGTGATCTTTAGCGTCGTACCCGGCAGCTTTATCTCAAGCCTGATGGCCGAGGGGCGCAACGCCACCAATGCCGAAGCTTTGTCGCATCTGAATGCGCAATTTGGGCTGGACCAACCCCTTCTGGTCCGGCTGTGGGATTATCTTTGGGGGCTGGCCCATTTTGATCTGGGCATTTCCTATCGCACGCGCGAGCCGGTCTGGGATGTGATCCAGCCCCGGTTGTGGCCCTCGGTCAAGCTGGCGCTGTTTGCAATGGGATTTGCAGCGGTGATCGGCATCCCGCTGGGCTTTTTGGCGGCACTCAAACCCGGCAGCATCTTTGATACCGGCACGATGATCGTCGCGGTTTCGGGGCTGTCGCTGCCCGAATTCTGGTTTGGCCTGCTGTTGATGTATGTTTTCGCGCTCGAGTTGGGCTGGCTGCCCAGCTTTGGCTATCAGCCGGGCAGTTTGCAGCACATCATCTTGCCTGCGATCGCGCTGGGGGTTTCGCCGATGGCGCTGCTCGCGCGGACGACACGGGCGGGCGTGCTGGATGTGATGAATGCCGATTTCGTCCGCACCGCCCGCGCCAAAGGCCTGACCGAGCCGCGGCTGGTGCGCAGCCATGTTGGCCGCAACGTATTGGTGCTGATCTTGACGACGATGGGTCTGCAGATCGGGGCGCTGATGGGTCAGGCAATCGTGGTCGAAAAGCTGTTCTCTTGGCCCGGCATCGGCTCGTTGCTGGTCGATAGCGTGGCCGCACGCGATATCCCGGTCGTGCAGGGCGCGGTTTTGGTGATCGTGCTGTGGTTTTTGGTCATCAATATGCTGGTCGATATCGCCTATGCGGTGATCGATCCGCGCATCAAGGTGGCCTGATGATGAAGCTACGTTTCAACTTTTCACTTGGTCTGGCTTTGGTCAGCATCGCCATTCTGGGCGCGGTATTCGCCGCTGTGATCGCGCCTTACGATCCGATCATGGATGCGGATCTGATGAATTCGGAAATGCCCCCCAGCTGGGAGCATTGGATGGGCACCGACGGGCAGGGGCGTGACGTGTTCTCGCGCGTGCTTTATGGCGCGCAGGTCTCGCTTACGGTCGGGCTGATCTCGCAGGTCATCAACTCTTTCATCGGGACCGCGCTGGGGATTTCGGCCGGGTATTTCGGCGGCTGGTGGGATGATCTGGTCAACGGTCTGACCAATGTCATGCTGGCTATTCCCTCACTGGTTTTCGCGCTTGCCATCATGGCGGTGCTGGGGCCTGGGCTGCCCAGCCTGCTGATTGCGCTGGGGCTGACCAACTGGTCCTGGACCTGTCGGATCGCACGGTCTTCTACCTTGTCGCTGAAAAATCAGGGCTTTGTGCAAGCAGCCAAAACTGCGGGCTTTAGTGATCTGAACATTATGCGCACCCAGATCCTGCCCAATATCCTGGGCCCGGTGCTGGTCATCGCGACGCTGGGTATTGGCGGCGCGGTTCTGGCCGAGGCGGCGCTGTCGTTTCTGGGCGTCGGCATTCGCCCGCCGCAGCCAAGCTGGGGCAATATGCTGTCTGACGCCCGAGAGCTGATCCGGGTTGCCCCTTGGGCCGCGATTTTCCCCGGCCTTGCCATCTTTGTTACGGTGCTGGGCTTTAACCTGCTGGGCGACGGTCTGCGCGACATGCTCGACCCCCATATGAGGACGCGGAAGGCATGAGCGATCTTCTTCCCGATCCGATCCTGTCGTTGCGCAATCTGCGCATTGGGCTGGGCAAGCGCCACCAGATCCTGCATGGCGTCTCGCTCGATATTCTGCCGGGGGAAACCTACGGGCTGGTCGGCGAATCCGGCTCTGGCAAAAGCATCACCGGGCTTGCGGTGATGGGGCTGTTGAAGCGGCCGTTGACGGTCACGGGCGGCACGATTCATTTTCAGGGCCGCGACGTTCTGGGCATGCGCCCCCGCGAGCGGCGCCAGCTGCGCGGCGACCGTATCGCAATGGTCTTTCAAGAGCCGATGACGGCGCTTAACCCGCTGCTGACCATCGGTCGCCAGATCGCCGAGATGTATGTGATCCACCGGGGCATGTCCTGGCCAGATGCCCGCAAAAAGGCCATTGAAGCCTTGGAAAGCGTGCGCGTTCCAGCCCCCGAAGAGCGTGCCCGCGCCTATCCCCACCAGCTGTCTGGGGGCATGCGCCAGCGTGTCATGATTGCGATCGCGCTGGCCTGTCGCCCCGATCTTTTGATCGCGGACGAGCCGACAACGGCGCTGGATGTCACGGTGCAGGCCGGTGTGCTTGAGCTGATGGCAGATCTGTGCCGCGCCGAGGGCACGGCGGTTTTGCTGGTCAGCCATGATTTGGGGGTCATCGCCAATATGTGCCAGCGCGTTGGCGTCATGGATCAGGGGCGTCTCGTCGAGGAACAGGACACCCGCAATATCTTTACCAATCCGCTGCATCCTTACACCAAGGGTCTGCTGGCAGCCCGCCCGCGCCTCGGCTCGCGCGAGCCGGGGCAGCGCTCGCGCCTGACCGAGCTGACCGAGGTTGTCGAGGCCAAGGACCGTGGCCGCGACATACCCACCCTGATCACCCCGCGCGGCCCGCGCATTCTGGCCGAGGCCCGCTCATGACCCAGACACCTCTTTTGGAAATCCGCGACCTCAAGGTCCATTTCCCGCTGCCGCGTCAAAGCCCCTTTGCGCCGCGCCGGACATTGCGCGCGGTCGAGGGGGTCAACCTGACCCTGAATGAGGGCGAGTGCCTGTCGATCGTCGGCGAATCCGGTTGCGGCAAGTCCACGACCGCGCTGGCGGTGATGGGGCTGCAAGAGCCGACCTCGGGCCAGATCCTTTATCAGGGCAAGCCCCTGAGCGGCGCAGGCGCACCCGGTCGCAAGGACCGCGCAAGGATTGCGCAGATGGTCTTTCAGGATCCTTATGCCTCGCTGAACCCGCGCCAAACCATCGGATCGACGCTGCTGGCGCAGTTGAAACTACATGATCTGGCTTCGGGCCAAGAGGCGCAGGATCGGGTGGCGGCCATGCTGACCCGTGTCGGGCTGACCCCCGATCACGCCAAGCGCTTCCCGCATGAGTTTTCCGGCGGCCAGCGTCAGCGTATCGGCATTGCCCGCGCGCTGATGCTTGATCCGAAAATCCTGGTGCTGGACGAGCCTGTATCGGCGCTCGATGTCTCGATTCAAGCGCAGATCATCAACCTGCTGATGGATCTGCAACAGAGCTTGCGCCTGTCTTATATCATGATTTCACACGATCTTTCGGTGGTAGAACATGTCAGCGACAGGGTGGCGGTGATGTATTTCGGCCGGGTCGTCGAAGAGGGGGACTGGCATTCGGTCTTCTCGCGTCCAACCCATCCCTATACACGTCGCCTGATTGGCTCGGTCCCCGATGCCGAGGCGATCCTGACCGGCGCGCGCGGCGTACCTGATGGTGCACAAATTCCGCCGGGCCGCCGTTTCGCGCCCGATATTTCGACCCGTCCCGACCCAGCCATGCCCCCCGAGCCCAGCACTCTGACCCCGATTGGGCCGGATCACTGCGTTCGCCTAGCCGATTGAGCCCAGATGAGTTTCACCGTCCTGACCGCCGAATTCCAACACGAGAGCAATACCTTTTCGCGTTACCGCACCGATCTGGCGCAGTTTCAGGCAGATTCGCTTTACTATGGCGATGATGCGATTGCAGCGCGCGGCAATGCCAATACCGAACTGGCAGGCTTTCTTGATGTCGCACGCCCTGCGGGCTGGCAGGTGATCCATGCCATCACCGCCCATGCCGTTCCGGGCGGGCAGGTGACGCAATCCGCTTATGATCATATCAGCGGCGTGATCTTGCAGGCAGCGCGCGACAATAAAGACCGCCTTGATGGCGTGCTTTTATCGCTGCATGGCTCGATGGTGCCGGAATTTTGCGAGGACGGCGAGGGGCTGCTGCTGCGGCTCTTGCGCGCCGAACTTGGGGATCAGATCCCGATCGCGGTCACGCTGGATCTGCATGCGATGGTCTCGCCCGAAATGGTCGAGCACGCCCAGATTTTCGTCTCCTACAAAACCTATCCCCATGTCGACATGCGCAAGACGGGCGCCCATGCCGCCCGCATCCTCGAGCGTTGCATGAAGGGCGAGATCGCCCCCAAAACCGTCCGCGCCCATGTCCCGATGCTGGACGAGGCGAATTCGGGCCGCACCGATATCCCTGAAACGCTGGCGCTTTATACTGCCGCGTCTCAGGCAGAAACGGATGGCCTTCTGGCGGTATCGGTGAATGCTGCCTTTACCGGGGCGGATGTTTTCTGCGTCGGCCCGACGGTGCTGGCAACCTATGACAGTCGCCTTCCGCATGCGCAGGCGCAAGCCACCGCTTTGACACAGGATCTGGCCACGAAAATCTGGGACGGCCGCAGCAAAAAGCGCAACGTCTTCATCGAGGTCGATGATGCCGCAGCTCAGGCTCTGGCCTGGCAGGACAGTCAGCCCCTGGTGATTGCCGATTACGCCGATAACCCCGGCGCAGGGGCCTATGGCGATTCCACCGCCTTGCTCAAAGGGCTCATCGATGCGGGCGTGACCGATGCGGTCTTTAGCCCGATGATCGACCCCCAAGCCGCCGCAGAACTGCACCGCCACGCAGAAGGCGACACCGTCACCCTCTCGATCGGTGGCAAGGGGGATGCCAATTTCGGCGGTGGCCCGCTTCGCGTGACCGGCGTCATTCGCAAGCTGTCGGACGGCGCCTATATCGGCGACGGTCCGATTCAGGGCGGCCTCTCGCACAGCTTTGGCCCGACTGCGGTGCTTGATCTGGGTGGGATTTTGGTGCTGATCGTGACCGAAGCCCAGCAGATGGTCGATCTGCAACAACTACGCGCCTTTGGCATTGAACCGACCCGCGTTCGCGTGCTGGCACTGAAAAGCATGCAGCATTTCCGGGCGGCCTTCGAACCCATCGCCGGCAAGGTCATTGTCTGTGATGCGGGCGCATTGGCCACGCCCCGCGCCGAGCGTCGCCCCTATCACCGTGCTCCGCGCCCGCTCTGGCCGCTCGAACGCGATTTCGACAGAAAGCCAGCTCTCATCTAGGCTTTCTTCATCAAGAAATACCCCGGGGGCGCGGGGGCAGCGCCCCCGTTCTTGTCCCCTCGTGCTTGCAGCCCCCGCCGTTGGTGCCCGTTCTTGGCACCCATCAGGCGGAGCGTGCTTAATGCAAGACCATGGCCTCCAGCATCCGTTTCATCGTCAAAACCCCCAGCGGCCTGCCATCTTGCGCAACCACGGTGACGCGCTCGGTCCCGGTCTGGGAAAATTGCCTTGCGGCCATTTCAAGCGTGTCGCTTTCCAATATCGTATGTGATGGCCATTGCGCAGGATCGCCGATGGCTTCGGCCAGGGCGCGGGTCTGAACGACCTTGCCGCGGTTCACCTCTTTGACAAAGTTCGAGACATATTCATCCGCAGGCCGCAGCACGATATCTTGGCTGGTGCCTTGCTGGATCATTTCGCCATCGCGCAAGATCGCGATTTGATCCCCCAATCGCAACGCCTCATCCAGATCATGGGTTATGAAAACGATGGTCTTGCGGATCTCTTTTTGCAGATCCAGAAGCACGGACTGCATATCAACCCGGATCAACGGGTCCAGCGCGGAATAGGCCTCGTCCATCAGCAGGATGGGCGCGTCGTTTGACAGCGCACGCGCCAGCCCCACACGTTGCTGCATCCCCCCGGACAGCTGGCTGGGATAGTGGTTCTCGTAGCCCTTCAACCCCACCCGCTCGATCCAGCGCATCGCGATGTCTTCCCGCTCGCGCTTGGCCATGCCCTGAACTTCCAGCCCATAGACCGTATTGGCCAGAACCGTGCGATGAGGCAGCAGCGCAAATTTTTGAAACACCATCGCGGTTTGATGGCGACGAAATTGGCGCAGCTCTTCTTTGTTCATTTTCACGACATCAGTGCCATCGACCAGAACTTCGCCCGCGGTCGGATCGATCAGCCTGTTGATATGGCGGATCAGCGTTGATTTGCCCGATCCCGAAAGCCCCATCACCACCTGGATCGAGCCCGCCGGGATCGACAGGTTGATGTCATTCAGCCCCAGGACATGGCCGAATTGCTTGTTCAACTCGGTTTTGCTCAGACCTGCGCGGACGCGCTCGACCATGGCTGCGGGGGTTGCGCCAAAGATTTTGTAAAGATGCCGGATCTCGATGGCCGCGCCGGTTTTTTCCTCAGCCATTGGCAAGCTCCACATGTTTTTGCAGGCGACGGCCAAAGGCTTGGCTTGCGCGGTCAAAGATGATGGCGATGCCGACGATGGCAAAGCCGTTAAAGACGCCGAGGGTGAAATACTGGTTGTTGATGGCGCGCAGCACCGGCTGCCCCAAGCCCTGCACCCCGATCATCGATGCGATCACCACCATGGCCAAGGCCATCATGATGGTCTGGTTCACACCAGCCATGATCGTGGGCATCGCAAGCGGGATCTGGACGTTGCGCAGCTTTTGCCAACTGGAGGACCCAAAGGCATCGGCGGCCTCCAGCACATCGCGGTCGACCAGCCTGATGCCCAGATTGGTCAGGCGGATCATGGGCGGCAGGGCGTAGATCACCACCGCGATCAAGCCGGGCACGCGGCCAATGCCCAGCAACATGACCACCGGGATCAGATAGACAAAGCTGGGCATGGTCTGCATCACGTCCAAAATCGGGTTGACCACTGCCTGAACCCGGTTCGAACGCGCCATCATGATCCCGATCGGCATGCCGACGGCAATGGCAATCGCCGTACAGACCATGATCATCGAGACCGTTTTCATCGTATCGTCCCACATGCCGAACGCGCCGATCAGCAGCAGGGTGATCGCTGTGCCGATCACGATGCGCAAGCTGCGGCTGGCCAGCCAGACAATCGCGATTATGGCAATGAGCACGATGATCCATGGCGTCTTGGTCATCAGCCGCTCTGCCCAGATCAACAGCGTTTGCAGCGGCGCAAAGAACGCCTCGATTGCATTGCCATAACCGCGCGTGAAGTCTCGAAATCCGTCGTCGATGGCCTTTTTCAAGGCGCGCATCGTATTGTCGTCAATTGCGGGAAACTTGCTCAGCCAATCCATCTATCCGCCTAACTGGGTTACGTGTCCTGGTTGGGTCAGGCCGCCTGATGGCAGCCTGACGGCTGTCTGTGGCGGTCAGAGCGCTGCCTTGATCTTTTCGGCCGCTTCGGTCGAAACCCATGGCCCCCAGATGTCGGGGTTCTCGCTCAGGAATTGCCGCGCGCCTTCTTCGCCGGTGGCCTGATTGTCGCTCATCCAAGCCATCAAAGCGTTGACGGTGGCGTTTTTCCAGCTGCGCTTGGTCAGGTAATCCTTGACCTCAGCGGGCGCGCGCTCGGAAAAGGGGGTCGTGATGATGGTCATGACCTTATCGGTGGGCCAAGCATTCTTGCGCGGATCAGGGCAATCCGCGACCGAGGTGCAGCGCTTCCACTCGGCCGGGTCGTAATCGGTGCCAAAGCCCAGCATGACCATCTCATATTTGCCCAAAAGCGCGGTCGGGGCCCAGTAATAGCCGATCCAGCCCTCTTTGCGCTCATAGGCTTTGGCGATCGAGCCATCCAACCCGGCAGACGAGCCCGTGTCGATCAGGTTAAAGCCCTTTTCCGCGCCACCAAAGGCCTTGAACAGCTGATCGGTGATGACTGTGCCGCCCCAGCCCTGCGGGCCGTTGAACACCGCCCCCTTCGAGGCATCCTCGGGGTCGGGGAACAGCTCGGGATGAGCCAGCGCATCATCGATCGTCTTGATGTCGGGATGGGCATCAACCAGATATTTGGGAACCCACCAACCCTGTTGCCCGCCATCCATAAGCGCATCGCCCAGCAAGACGATCTTGCCGTCCTTGACGCCCTGGTCGATCACCTCGGGGACAAGGCCGGTCCAGCCCTCAGGGGCAAGGTCGGGCTGGCCCTTTTCGGCCATCGAGGTCAAGGAGGGCACGGTATCGCCCACGATGATCTCGGCGTTGCAGCCATAGCCCGTGTTCAGGATGAACTGATCCAGATTGGCCAAGACCTCGGCGCTTTGCCAGTTCATGCTGACAATACTGACATCGCCACAATCCTGCGCAAGGGCCGCAGGGGCAAAGGCCAGCACGCCCCAGCCAACTGCCAGGGCGCAGCCTAGTGAACGTCGCTTATTCATATCGTCTCCCGGTCATTTTCGCCCTGTCTGAGGGTCTGGTGTTTTTGGCATTTGTCGTGTTGCGGGCTTTGGGTGGTGCGGTCTGGATGGTGTGATCTTGTCGGCGCTTATCTGTGCTGGTCTGGCAGGGGCGGTGCGCATGGGGCTGTAGGCGAAAGCATGACAGCCCAAGGCGTCTTTACCAGAGTTATTTGCGCAATTGCCTCGTGACAGCAGCAGAAGGGGTGCGGGGATGGGCCCAAGGCCCTTGTTGATCGCGGTGGATTTTGCCCTTGAATCGATGAGGTGAGGATTTGGCGCTCAGGTCAGTGGCCCATTTCAACATCGTTAAAGGCGCAGAAATCGACCTATTCCG
>NZ_DALZMB010000039.1:0-26461 GCF_032007265.1 Paracoccus sp. (in: a-proteobacteria)
CCCGCAGATGCCGAGCCGACCACGCCCCATGACGCATGGGCCGATGATTTGGTGCTGGCCCAAGGGCTGGCGCGCTACGAGGCACTGACGCGGTTCCCGGTGCAACGGATGCTGGCAAACTGGGCGGGGCTGCGCAGCTTTGCCCCCGATGGCGCGCCGGTCTATGGTCGCGATCCCAATCAGCGGGACTTTATCTGGTTCGCGGGACAGGGGGGCTATGGGTTCCAATCCTCGGTCGCGGCGGCGCGTTTCATCGCCGATATTGCTGCCGAGCGCCCCACAGACCCCGAGTTGACCCGCCAGATTGACCCCGCGCGTTTTGGTTAATGCCAGTTTACCGTTGCCCCTTGCGGGGGGCGCGGCTATCGCGGTGCAAAGGAACTAACAGGCAGGGCGACCCATGAGTTTCAACACCTTTGGCCATCTCTTCCGCTTCACCACCTGGGGCGAAAGCCATGGCCCTGCTTTGGGGGCAACGGTTGACGGCTGCCCTCCGGGCGTTGCGCTGGATGAGGGGTTCATTCAGCAGTTTCTGGACCGGCGCAAACCCGGAACCTCGAAACACACGACCCAGCGCAAAGAGGCGGATGAGGTTCGCATCCTGTCGGGGGTATTCGAGGGAAAAACCACGGGTACGCCCCTTCAGCTGATGATCGAGAATACCGATCAGCGCAGCAAAGATTACGGCGACATTGCCCAGGCATATCGCCCAGGCCATGCCGATATCGCCTATCAGATGAAATATGGCATCCGCGATTATCGCGGCGGCGGGCGCTCTAGTGCGCGTGAAACCGCAGCGCGGGTTGCTGCGGGTGGCGTGGCGCAGGCCGTCTTGCGCGATCTGGTGCCAGGGCTGCGCATCACAGGCTATATGACGCAAATGGGCAGCCTGCACCTGGACCGCAGCAAATTCGATGCAAGCGAGATCCTGAATAACCCGTTCTTTCTGCCGGACGCCTCGGCGGTTCCCGCATGGGAGGATTATCTGACCGGCATCCGCAAGGATCTGAACTCGGTCGGGGCGGCGGTGGAAGTGTTGATCGAAGGCTGCCCCGCAGGTCTTGGCGCGCCGATCTATGCAAAGCTGGATACCGCGCTGGCGGCGGCGATGATGTCGATCAACGCGGTCAAGGGGGTCGAGATCGGCGAGGGCATGGCCGCGGCCGGGCTGACCGGGGTCGAGAATGCCGATGAGATCATCATGGGCAATGACGGCCCGGTGTTCCTGTCCAATCATGCTGGCGGCATTTTGGGTGGCATTTCGACCGGGCAGGACATCGTGGTGCGCTTTTCTGTCAAGCCGACCAGCTCGATCCTGACGCCGCGCCGCACGATCAACAATCGCGGCGAAGAGATCGAGTTGATCACCAAAGGCCGCCACGATCCCTGCGTTGGCATTCGCGCCGTTCCGATTGCCGAGGCAATGGCGGCATGTGTCATCCTTGATCATCTGATGCTGGATCGCGCCCAGACCGGCGGTCAGCGCGGCGCCATTGGCGGCTGAACTGCAACCTGCCCCCGCAGTGGGGCTATAACCCGACAAAAGCCGCGCAATTGCGCGGCTTTTTCATGTCGCTTTGTGCGGGATTGGGGCGCGAGCTGATGGGGCGGGAATGTGACAATCGCCAGAATCACCGCTAGACTGATCGTCTTGTTGTCGAAGATTTTGTCACAAAGATCAGAATTTTTCAGAAAAATTTGCCCAAGGCCCAGCATCAAAAGTCATAAAAATCATAGCTTTGCATTATTTCGTCCTGATCGTCACACAACTGTCACGAAAGTTTAGCACAAGCGACATGTCCAGGTTTTAGGTGACAGCCAAGGTCGACCCCGACCTCTGACATTCAGGAGAGATCCATGACTTCCGTGAAATTCACCGTCTCGGCCCTGGCGATGTTGGCCGCCACTGCTGGCGTCGCATCGGCCCGTGAACAGATCCAGGCTGCAGGCTCCTCGACGGTGCTGCCTTACGCGACCATCGCGGCCGAGGCTTTCAGCGAGAACTCTGACTTCCCGACGCCGGTTGTGGAATCGGGCGGCTCTTCGGCCGGGCTCAAGAAATTCTGCGAAGGTGTTGGCGAGAATACGATCGACATCGCGAACTCCTCGCGTCCGATCAAAGATAGCGAGCGTGAGGCCTGCAAGGCCGCGGGCGTGAACGACATCATGGAAGTTCGCATCGGCTATGACGGGATCGTCTTTGCCAGCGACGCTTCGAGCAATGATTTCGCCTTTACCCCGGCGGATTGGTTCAATGCCCTGGCCGCCGAGGTCGTGAAGGACGGTCAGGTCGTCAAGAACCCCTATACCAAATGGAATGAAATCCGCGCCGATCTGCCCGATCAGGACATCCTGGCCTTTGTTCCGGGCACCAAGCATGGCACCCGCGAAGTCTTTGAGGAAAAAGTCATCGCAGCCGGCTGCAAAGAAGCTGGTGCGGATGCGGTCTTTGGCGCCGACAAAGCAAAAGAAGCCTGCATGGCTTTGCGCACCGACGGCAAATCCATCGATATCGACGGTGATTACACCGAGACGCTGGCCCGGATCGGCTCGGCCAAGAACGGTATCGGCGTCTTTGGCCTGTCGTTTTACGAAAACAACACCGACAAGTTGAAGGTCGCCACCATGTCGGGCGTCACCCCGTCGACCGAAACCATCGCATCGGGCGAATATCCGGTTTCGCGCCCGCTGTTCTTCTACGTCAAGAAGGCCCACATCGGTCAAACCCCGGGCCTTAAGGAATTCGCTGAATTCTTTGTCTCGGATGACATGGCTGGCCCCGAAGGCCCGCTGGCCCAGTACGGCCTTGTCTCTGACCCAGAGCTGGCAACTGTCCAGGCTGCGGTCGCTGATGAAGTGACCATGAAATAAATCCATGACCTTCGGGCGGGGCCAAGCGGTCCCGCCCGCTTTTGCTTTGCCTTTCCCCCCTTCCAATTCCGAGGCCCTTATGCCCGCATTCTGGATCGTGCTGATCATCCTTGCCATGGCCGCTGCTGGCTATGTGGCTGGGGTCCGTCGCGCGCTGTCCCTGGCCGGTGGCGACAGTCGCCGTCTGCATTCGCTCACCGCTGCCTATGGGTGGCATGTCGCGATTATGACCGCCGTTCCCGGCCTGATCCTTCTGGCGATCTGGGTTGGCGCCGATCTTCCGGCGGCACCGATTGTCTTGCTGGGCTCGGCCGGGGGGCTTGCCTATGCGCTGAACCGCACAACGCCGCAGTTTCGTGCGCGCAATCTTGTCGAGAGCTTCGTCAAGATCTTGCTGATTGCCTCGTCCAGCATCGCCATTTTGACCACGGTCGGGATTGTGCTGTCGATGCTGTTTGAAACCGGGCAGTTCTTTCGCCAATACCCTTGGACCGATTTCTTCTTCGGCACGACCTGGTCCCCGAAATTCGGAGGCGGCTCGCAGCTTGGCATTCTGCCTTTGATCTGGGGCACGCTTTACATCTCGTTGATCGCACTGATCGTGGCAGTCCCGGTTGGTCTGTTCGCGGCGATCTACATGTCGGAATATGCCTCGAACCGGGTCCGCTCGATCGCCAAACCCGCGATCGAGATCCTTGCCGGCATTCCGACCATTGTTTACGGCCTTTTCGCCCTGATCACCGTCGGACCGATGCTGCGCGACTATTTTGCCCAACCGCTTGGCTTGGGCCAGTCGGGATCTTCGGTGATGACGGCGGGCATCGTCATGGGGATCATGCTGATCCCCTTTGTCAGCTCGCTGTCCGATGACATTATCAATGCCGTACCGCAGTCGCTGCGTGACGGCGCATTGGGCCTTGGCTCGACCCAATCCGAGACGATTCGCAAGGTGGTCCTGCCTGCGGCGCTTCCGGGTATTGTCGGCGCGGTGCTTTTGGCTGCCTCGCGCGCGATTGGCGAGACCATGATCGTGGTCATGGGGGCAGGGGCCGCTGCCAAGATGGATCTGAACCCCTTCGAGGCGATGACGACGATCACCGTGAAAATTGTCGGTCAGCTGACCGGAGATACCGATTTCGCAGCGCCTGAAACGCTGGTCGCCTTTGCCCTTGGCCTGACGCTGTTCGTGATCACGCTGGGGCTGAATATCGTCGCACTTTACGTCGTGCGCAAATACCGGGAGCAATACGAATGACCGACGCAAGCTTCGCAGGCGCATCTGCATCCGCATCGGCGCGTCGCTCGGGCTCGTTGATGACGTTGGATGCGCATACACGCCGCCGCAATGCTGCTGAGAAGCGCTTTCGGGCCTATGGTGTCGCGGCAATCGGACTGGCGGTCCTTTGTCTGGTCGTGTTGCTGATCACGATCTTTTCCAATGGCACCGGCGCCTTTCGCCAAACCTATCTTACGCTGCCGGTGACGCTGGACGCCAAGGTGCTGGACCCTTCGGGGACTGGTGACATTGAAAAGATCAAGAAGGTCACGACCATCGGCTATGGCAAGGTTCTGGACAGCTCGCTGCGCGCTGCACTGGCTGCAAATGCCATTTCCGACGAGGGTCTGAGCAAGAAAGACATTGGCGATCTGATCTCGAAAGACGCCGCAGGTCAGCTGCGCGCCCAGGTTCTGGCAGATCCCACTCTTATCGGGCAAACCATTGAGGTTCGTGCCCTGACCAACGGCCGCGTCGATGGTTTTTTCAAAGGCCGCGTGACGATGGCCTCGGCGGAAAAGGACGGGAATACCTCGCCCGCGCAATTGCAGCTTGCCCAGGATCTGAAAGACAAGGGGATGCTTGCCACCGTCTGGAACTGGGCCTTTCTGACCAATCCAGATGCCTCGGATCAGCGCCCCGAAGCGGCGGGTGTCGGCATCGCCATTCTGGGCTCGCTTTATATGATGCTGGTGGTGCTTGTGCTTTCGGTGCCAATCGGTGTCGCAGCCTCGATCTATCTTGAGGAATTTGCCCCCAAGAACCGCATAACCGACATTATCGAGGTCAATATCTCGAACCTTGCGGCCGTCCCCTCGATCGTCTTTGGTATTCTGGGTCTGGCGGTGTTCATCAACTTTGTGGGTCTGCCGCAATCCGCGCCGATCGTGGGTGGTTTGGTGCTGACGCTGATGACCTTGCCCACAATCATCATCTCGACCCGTGCAGCCTTGCGCGCGGTGCCCCCCTCGATCCGCGATGCGGCACTTGGGGTCGGCGCATCGAAGATGCAGACGATCTTTCATCACGTCCTGCCGCTGGCCATGCCGGGCATCCTGACAGGGACCATCATCGGTCTGGCGCAGGCTTTGGGCGAGACCGCGCCGCTGTTGCTGATCGGCATGGTGGCTTTCGTAAAGAACTATCCCGGTGCGCCCTGGCCTGCCGAAGGGATCACCAATCTGGGCGGTCTGGGCGATCCGGCCTCGGCGCTGCCGGTTCAGGTCTATAACTGGACCCAGCGCGCCGACCCCGCCTTTTTCGAGCGCGCCTCGGGGGCCATCATCGTGCTTTTGGTCTTTCTGCTTTGCATGAACCTGCTGGCCGTCTTTCTGCGTCGTCGCTTCGAGCGGCGGTGGTGATCATAACAAGGAAATCTGATAATGAATGATATGAGCATCATGGAGCGCGCCGTGTCTCAGAAAGACATCAAGATCTCGGCCAAGGACGTACAGGTCTATTACGGCGAGAAACATGCGATCAAAGACGTCAATGTCGAGATCCTTGATAAGACCGTGACTGCCTTTATCGGACCGTCGGGCTGCGGAAAGTCGACCTTTCTACGCTGTATCAACCGGATGAATGACACCATCGACATCTGCCGCGTGCAGGGTCTGATCGCACTGGATGGCGAGGACATTTATGATCGCCGTGTCGATCCGGTGCAGCTGCGTGCCAAAGTGGGTATGGTTTTTCAAAAGCCCAACCCCTTTCCAAAATCCATCTATGACAATGTGGCATATGGCCCGCGGATCCATGGGCTTGTACGCAACAAGGCCGAAACCGATGAAATCGTAGAGAAATCCTTGCGCGGTGCCGCGCTGTGGAATGAGGTCAAGGACCGTCTGCACGAGCCGGGCACCGGGCTTTCGGGGGGCCAGCAGCAACGGTTGTGCATCGCACGTGCCGTGGCCACGCAACCCGAGGTTTTGTTGATGGATGAACCATGCTCGGCGCTGGATCCGATCGCCACCAGCCAGGTCGAGGAATTGATCGATCAGCTGCGCGCCGAATATTCCGTGGTGATCGTGACCCATTCCATGCAGCAGGCCGCCCGCGTCAGCCAGAAAACCGCCTTCTTCCATCTGGGCAATCTGGTCGAATACGGTGATACCGACGATATTTTTACCCGCCCGCGCGACCCGCGGACTGAAAGCTATATCAGCGGCCGGATCGGCTGATCAAGGATGTGATAATTATGAACATGAACAAAGATAAACACATTTCCTCGGCCTTTGATCGCGATCTTGAAACCGTTCAGGCGCTGGTCGTCAAAATGGGCGGCATGGTCGAAACGGCCATCCAGGATGCCGCCCGCGCGCTGGAAACCCGCGATGACGAGCTGGCCGAGGATGTGCGTCGGCGCGATAAGGCGATCGACGCACTTGAGGCGCAGATCAACGAAGAGGCCGCCCGGTTGATTGCCTTGCGCGCGCCCATCGCCTCGGACCTGCGCACCGCACTGACCGTCATCAAGATCTCGGCCGGGCTGGAACGGGTCGGCGATTACGCCAAAAATATCGCCAAGCGCAGCCATGTGCTTGCGGAAATGCCGGTCATCAGCGGGGCAGGCGTGGCCTTGCGCCGCATGTCCACCACGGTTGGCGAAATGATGAAGGATGCGCTGGACAGCTTTATCCAGCGCGATGCGGCATTGGCTGCGGATGTGCGTCAGCGCGATCTGGAGGTCGACCAGATGTACAACGCGCTTTTCGTCGAATTCCTGAAAACAATGACCGAAGATCCGCGCAATATCACCGCATGTATGCATCTGCATTTCATCGCCAAGAATATCGAGCGCATGGGCGATCATGCGACCGGCATCGCCGAGCAGGTGATCTATCTGACCACCGGCGAATTGCCTGATGATGCGCGCCCCAAAAGCGACAGCGTCAAGCGCACCAATCTGAACCAAAGCGAGGGTTGATCTGATGGCATCTGCACAACAGCCCTGTGTGCTGGTTGTCGAGGATGAGGGGGCGCAGCGCGAAGTTCTGCGCTATAACCTCGAGGCCGAAGGGTTTCATGTCGTTCTCGCCGAAAACGGCGATGAGGCGATGCTTTTGGTCCAAGAAGAGCAGCCCGATCTGATCGTGTTGGACTGGATGCTGCCCAATGTCTCGGGGATTGAAATCTGCCGGCGCGTCAAGGCAGACCCCGCGACCCGCAATATTCCCATCATCATGCTATCGGCCCGCTCGGAAGAGGTGGACCGGGTCCGTGGACTGGAAACCGGCGCGGATGATTATGTGGTCAAACCCTATTCGGTGGTCGAGCTAATGGCGCGGCTGCGCACCCAGTTGCGCCGAACCCGCCCGACAACAATGGGAGAGCGGCTGAGTTTTCAGGACATCATCCTGGATGCGGGCGAGCACCGCGTCTTTCGCGGGGGACAGACGCTGCATCTGGGCCCGACCGAGTTTCGCTTGCTGTCCACTTTGATGGAAAAGCCAGGCCGGGTCTGGACACGCGAGCAACTGCTGGACCGGGTCTGGGGGCGTGACGTCTATGTCGATACGCGCACGATTGATGTCCATGTCGGGCGCCTGCGTAAGGCACTGATGGTCAACGGCGGCGAAAATCCGGTGCGCACCGTGCGCGGCACAGGATATTCACTGGGATAAACCGGGCAATTCTTTTGCTGTAATCCATGAAAAAGCTGCGGGGGTTTCCCGCAGCTTTTGTGTGTTTTCAGGGCTAAGTCGCGTTATTTCTGCTCGATCAGATCGGTGATGCGGCGGATTGCGACCCGGCGGTTTGCGCGCTCGGGACCATCGGTCTGAATGCGCAAGAATTCCTCGCCATAGCCTTGGACCACCAGGTTTTCGGGCGGGACGTTGAAATATTCCGACAAGGCCAGCGCCACCGATTCGGCCCGACGATCCGACAAAGCCAGGTTTGACGCAGCCGAGCCAACGGCATCGGTATAGCCTTCGATCAGATACAGCTCATGCGGGCTTGCCTTGATCGATGCGGCAATCACCTGACCCAGCGCAGAAAGCTGCTCGGCCTGGCTGGGCTGCACTGCCGCAGATCCGGTTTCAAAGGTGATGGACTGGATATCAAGCGGCGCCACCAAAGCGCGTACCTGAGCGATGTCGCGGATCTGGTCCAAGGTGAAATGGCGATTCACCCGTGATTCCTGCATCAAGGCCTCGCGCAGCGCGGTTTCGCTCATATTGCTGTCGTAAACCACCGGACGCGCAGCGGGCGGCAGCTCTGAGACACGTACAGGCTTCGCCTCGATCGTATCGTCGATCAGCATGGTCTGGCGTCCGTCCGGCCATTGCACCGAACGGCGCAAAACATTCATATTGGCATCGCGGATCGTGACAACCTTGCTGCCATCCTCACGCAGGACCGAGGTGATCGTCGAGCCATCCGAAAAGTTTTGGGTCTGGACGTTCGAGCCCGGCTGGAACAGCAATGCGTCATCATTCTTGATCAACTGCTGCGATCCGTCGGGCATCGTCACCACCACCCGGTCGCCGGTATTCAGCGCGACTTGGCGGTCATTCGACAGCATGGTCCCCACCGCATAGCCGGCCAAACCGGCCAGAGCGAGCTTGGCAAGATCGCGGCCTTTGTCGCTTTTTTCGTCCTTTTTCGCCTCGGTCTTACCGGCGATGGCCGAGGCCACGCTTTCGCTGACCGAAGTGGTAAAGTCCTGGTCCGAGCGGCGGGCATCATCCTTGCTGACTGTAACCTCGGAGACCTCGCCCGCAGGCGCGGCTTTATCCTCCAGCGCTTTCAACGCGTCATTTGCCTCGACCTTTTGGGGGTTGGCTGCGGCAATGGCTGCGGCATCCTCTTTGGCATTTGCCTCGGGGGCGGTGCCTTCGACGGCGGCCGTCGCAGGAGGTGTCGACGCAGAAGGTTTCTCGGCGGGTTTCTCGGTTTTGCCAGCCGCGCCACTGGCGTCAGCTGCGGCTTTACCAGTCGCATCCGCGGGCTGGGCTGCCTCGGGTTTCGCGGCCTGATCCGCCGTTGCGTCAGTTGTGGTGCCCTTCGCCTTTTCCTGCTCGGCCAAGGCTTTTTTCAGTGCGTCAGCATCCTCGCCCACAGGTTTTTCCGCCGGGGCTTGCGGCGCGGGCTTTGCCTCGGGGGCTGTGGCTTGGTCTTTGCTTGGCTCTTTTTCTGGCTGTTCGGCGGCGGGTTTGGCTTTCTCCTCCAGCGCCTTTTTCAACGCATCGGCATCTGGTGCGGCAGCTTCGGTTCCTGCTGCCCCTGCGGCCTCGGTCTTAGCTTCGGGCTTGGCCGCTTGGGCGGGTTCGGCTGGGGCTGCTGGTGCCTCGGCGGCCTTTTCGGCCTTGGCTTTAGCTGCAGGGGATGGTTCGGCTGGCGGCTCGGCTGCGACCTCGGCGGGCTTGGCTGCGGGTGCGGCCTCTTGAGGCTGTTCGCGCTGAGCGGGTGCGGGCTTTTTCTCGGCCTCTTTGGCCACGGCCTCGGCCTTTTCGGCGCGGGCAGGGGCGTCCTCGGGCTTCGTTTCCGGCGCGATGGCTTCTACCGCCTCGGGTTTGGCCTTTGGCTTTTCTTTGGCGACCTTTTCAGCCGGGGCCTGCTCTTGGGCGGGCTCGGGTGCGGCCTTCGGGGCCTTTTCAGCCGATTCGCTTGGTTGCTTTTCGGCCGGGGCTTCCGTTGGGGCCTCCGCTGGGGCTTCTGCGGCTACTGCCGGTGCGGCTTCTTCGGCGGGCGCTTCTTTCTTGGCCTTTTTCGCTTTGGCCTCGGGGGCGGGCTTTTTGGGCTTGGCCTCGGCCTGAGGCGCGGGCTCCTCGGTTACGGCTTGCTGCGCCATGGAGACGGTTGGCACCAGCAAGGACAGGATCATGGCGATCGCCGTCGTTGTTTTCAGAACCTGCTGCATCATTCTTCCTTTCGGCTAAGTTGCCGTCTGTGATCGCGAACCAACGGACAACTTCATGGCCAGTTCCCGCGCGTCAGGGCACAGAGGCGTGAGTGGGCAAGGCTTTGCCGTTGCGCGTCGATCTTTATGGGGCGGGCAAGGGCGCGATCAGGGGTCAGACCCGCTGGATTAGCCCACCAGCCATGCGTTGCACCTTGCCCGACAGCTCTAGCGACAGCAGGGCCGATGCTGCCTGATGCGGCGGCAAGCCCAGCTCGCGCAACAGCGCGTTTTCATCGCTTGGGCTAAGGTTTAGGTGGTTGATGATGCGTTGGCCAATATCCTCGGGCGCGTCCACAACAGTCGCAGGCGCGGAAAAAGGCGCGGTCTGTTGCGCGCTGGTTTCGCGTTTCAGCCTGTCTTGGGTGGGCAGACCCAAGGCCGAGACGACATCCTCGGTCGAGCGGACCAGAGTTGCACCGTCGCGAATCAGATTATTGCACCCGCTGGCGCGCGGATCCAGCGGGTGACCGGGCACCGCCAGCACCTCGCGGCCTTGGTCCAAGGCATTGCGCGCTGTGATCAGGCTGCCCGAGCGCTCGGCTGCCTCGACCACCACCACGCCCAGCCCAAGCGCCGAGATAATGCGGTTGCGTGCCGGAAAGTGATGCGCGACAGGAGAGGTGCCGGGGGGCTGTTCGCTTAGCAAAACTCCCCTGTCGCAGATCTGGCGCGCCAGATTGGCATTCTCGGACGGGTAAATCACGTCGATGCCACCGGCCATGACGGCAATCGTGCCGGTATCACGCGAGTTTTCATGCACCACGCTGTCAATGCCGCGTGCCAGACCCGCGACGGTGACCGCTCCGGCCTCGCCCAGCCCCAGCGCAAGCGTCTTGGCCATGCGCATGCCCAAGGACGAGGCATTTCTGGCGCCGATCACCGCGACCTTGATCGCTGAGAGCTGCGACAGATCGCCTTTGACCCAGATCACAGGCGGCGCATCTGCGATTTCGCGCAGTGATTGCGGATATTCCGCGTCGAAACAGCATAGCAACCGTGCACCCGAACGCAGCCCCGCCAATAGCTCGTTTTGCGCGCGTGCGCGGTGACAGGGGGCGTAATCGGTGACACCTGCGGCGGCGGCAATGGCGGGCAGCGCGTCAATCGCGGCGGCGGGGCTGCCATATTCGGCGACCAAGCGATGAAAGGTCGCTGGTCCAACCCGTCGCGAGCGGATCAGCCGCAATGCATCCAGCCGCAACCCGTCTGCGGATGGTGCTGGTGTCGTCTGGCGCGCATTGCTCATGAGCGATTCCCTGCTGTCTTGGGATTGATGCGACAGCAGGGGTTAATTTTCGGTTAGTTTTGCGGGAATGGCGCGGGAACCGCGTCGGATTTTGGCCTTTGGGCCGTTAGGCGGCAGACCCACCGATGGTCAGACCGCCCATCAAAAGCGTGGGCAGGCCGACGCCCACCGGCACCCATTGCCCCTGCTTGCCGCAGTTGCCGATACCCGGATCAAGCGCCAGATCATTGCCGATGGCCCTGATTCGCTGCAATGCGGTCGCGCCATCGCCGATCAAAGTGGCACCGCGGATCGGATCACCGACAACGCCGTTTTTGACGCGATAGGCCTCGGTGCAGGAAAAGACGAATTTCCCATTGGTGATGTCGACCTGACCGCCGCCAAAGCCCACCGCATAGATCCCGTCCTTGAGATCGGCAAGAATCGCTGCCGGTTCATCCTGACCGGCCAGCATGAAGGTATTGGTCATGCGCGGCATGGGCGCATAGGCGTAACCCTGGCGACGGCCATTGCCGGTTGCCTCGACGCCCATCAGACGCGCATTCTGGCGATCTTGCATATAGCCCGTCAGAATCCCGTCCTCGATCAAGGTGTTGCGCGCGGGAGGCGTGCCCTCGTCATCGACCGTGATCGAGCCGCGACGATCGGGGATGGTGCCGTCATCGATTACCGTGACGCCGGGGGCCGCGACGCGCTGGCCCATCAGCCCGGCAAAGGCCGAATGGCCTTTTCGGTTGAAATCGCCCTCAAGCCCGTGGCCAACGGCCTCGTGCAGCAAGATACCCGGCCAGCCCGGCCCAAGCACGACATCCATCACCCCGGCAGGCGCGGGCACCGAGCGCAGATTGACCAAGGCAATCCGCAGCGCCTCTTGGACAAGGGCTTTCCAATGTTCGGGTGCGACCAGACCGTCAAGCGCGATGCGCCCGCCGCCCCCCGCACTGCCCGATTCCCGCCGAGAATTCGATTCGACCATGACTGTGACATTCAGTCGCGCCATGGGGCGAAAGTCGGTCGAGAGCCCGCCCTCGGGACGCAGGATCGCGACCTCTTGAACCGAGCTGCTGATGGCCGCCGTCAGTTGCACGACACGCGGATCCAGACTGCGGGCGTAATCGTCGATTTCACGCAGCACTTCGATGCGCTGAGGAAAGGCCACATTCGCAGCCGGATCAAAGGCACCATAGAGGGCAGGGGTCTCGCCTTTGGGCGGCGGAGCCAGGATTGCACCACCATTTCCCACTGCCAAACGTGCTGTTTCAGCCGCTGCTTGCAGGGATTTTTCGGAAATTTCGGTCGAATGGGCATAGCCGGTGACTTCGCCACATACGGCACGCAGACCAAACCCCTGATCGGCATCATAGCCGGCATTGCGCAATCTGCCGTCGTCAAAGACCAGCGACTCGGATCGCGAGCGCTCTAGGAACAACTCTCCATCATCGCCCCCAGCCACGGCGGACTGCAAAATCCGCAGGGCGCTTTCGCGGTCCAGAAGGTCTTCGAAGGGGGCAAAGGAAGCGTCGGTCATATGGTCGGTCCCTGAATGAATTCGGTCAAATATGGGGTTTTGGGCCTAAAGTCGATAGGTTTGGCTTGCCCGTCCGGCCAAGATATGGTTGTGAGGGCGCCACCGATACCGGTCGATCGCAGCCCTGCGATCCGATCTGGTGTGACTGTAGGCAACGGGATGGGATGATGGCAATTGCATCAATGCGCCGCGCGCTGGCGGCAATGACAGCGACGGGACTGACAGCCGCCACGGCAGTTCCTGCTTTGGCGCAGGACGTGCTGGGTGATCTGCCGGTGATCGGCAAACCGGTCAACGGCGGGATGGGCTTCCAGCCCGCAGCCAGCCCCTTGGCCCATGACCAGCAATGGCTGGATCACTTTGTTCTGATCATCATTACAGTGGTAACGATTTTCGTTTGCCTTCTGCTTTTGATCTGTATTTTCCGCTTCAATAAGCGCGTGAACCCGGTTCCGGCCCGTTTCACGCATAACACGCCCATCGAGATCGCCTGGACCTTGGCGCCGGTGCTGCTTTTGATTGCGATCGGGGCTTATTCGCTGCCGATCCTGTTCCGCAGCCAGGAAATGCCCAACAACCCGGCTCTGGTGATCAAAGCGACCGGCCATCAGTGGTACTGGTCCTATGAATATCCCGATGATGGCATCGCATTCGACGCGACCATGCTTGATAAGGCCGATCTGGCTGATGCGGGCTACAGCGAAGACGAATATCTGCTGGCAACCGACAATGCTGTCGTGGTTCCGGTCGGCAAGGAAATCCTGGTTCAGGTCACCGCAAGTGACGTGATCCACAGCTGGACCGTTCCCGCATTCGCGGTGAAGCAGGACGGCGTTCCGGGTCGTATCGCCCAGCTTTGGTTCGAGGCTGATCAAGAAGGCATCTACTTTGGCCAGTGTTCGGAACTGTGCGGCGTGAACCACGCTTACATGCCGATCGTCGTCAAAGCGGTCAGCCAGGAAAAATACGACGCATGGCTTGCTGGCGCCAAAGAAGAGTTCGCGGCTGATGCCTCGGATTACCTTCCTGCCCAGCCCGTGCAGTTGGCTTCGGCACAGTAAGGCGCGCCGTGGCTGAGATTAACGCATATGAAGGCCCGGTAGAGGCAGGGTTTGGCGATTACGTCGCCCTGCTGAAGCCTCGGGTCATGTCGCTGGTGGTGTTCACGGCCTTTGTCGGCCTGTGGGTCGCACCTGTGTCGATGAACCCGTTCGTGGCCTTCTGCGCCGTCTTGTTCATCGCGCTTGGAGGCGGAGCCTCGGGCGCGTTGAACATGTGGTACGACGCGGATATCGACGCCAAGATGCGCCGGACACAATCGCGGCCGATTCCGGCCGGCTTGATCCAGGGCCGTGAGGCCCTGGCCATCGGCATCGCCCTTTCGGGCCTGTCGGTCATGATGCTTGGACTGGCTGCCAATTGGTTTGCCGCGGGCTTCCTTGCCTTTACGATCTTTTTCTATGCCGTGATCTATACGATGTGGCTCAAGCGTCTGACGCCGCAGAACATCGTGATCGGTGGCGCCGCGGGCTCTTTCCCGCCCATGGTGGGCTGGGCCTGTGCGACGGGAAGCATCAGCATCGAATCCTTGCTGATGTTCGCGCTGATCTTTTTCTGGACCCCGCCGCATTTCTGGGCGCTGGCGCTGTTCACCAAGGCCGATTATTCGGATGCAGGTGTACCGATGCTGACGGTGACCCATGGCAGACCCTCGGCGCGTCGTCATATCTTTGCCTATACGCTGGTGCTTGCACCTTTCGCGCTTTGGCTGGGTCTGACCTCGGTCGGTGGCCCGATCTATATGGCTGTGGCGGTGGTGCTGAACGTGCTGTTCATTCATGGCGGTTGGAAGATCCTGCGCCGTGACGATGCTGCGGCCGAAGCGGATGGCTATAAGGTCGAGCGTCAGTTCTTTAAGCTTTCTCTTTACTATACGTTCCTGCATTTCCTCGCTTTGCTGGTTCAGCACGCGATGGGGGGCTGGTAATGGCACTTCGTCCTGAACACGAACTTCACAGCCGTCGCCGCAGCCGCAACATGGGTCTGCTGGTCGTGCTGCTCCTCTTTGTCGCATTGGTTTTCGGCCTGTCTATCGTCAAGATCACCAACGGAGATCTGATGGAGGGGTTTGATCACCAGATGCGTACTTCGGTGCTGCCGATCACTGAGCCGATCGCTGGTCAAACTCCGCCTGCCAATCAGTCCTCGCCGACGGTGCCGCAAACGGAGACGCAGCCATGAATCGTAACACCAAAACTCTTGTCACCCTGGCCGGGATCGTCGTTCTGATGGGCGCGCTGGCTTGGGCTGCCGTGCCTTTCTATTCCTGGTTCTGCCGGGTTACGGGCTATGGTGGGACCACCAACGTGGCGGTGACGGCACCGGATGTGGTGCTGGATGAAAACATCCGCATTCGCTTTGATTCCAACGTCGATTCGGACATGCACTGGACTTTCCGTCCGATGCAGCGCGAGATGACGGTGAAAATCGGAGAATCGGCCATGGCCTTTTACGAGGCCATCAACACCGCCGATGTTCCGATCACTGGAACGGCCAGCTATAATGTCGCACCCGATATTGCCGGCTATTACTTTAATAAAATCGAGTGCTTCTGCTTTACCGAGCAGACACTGCAACCGGGTGAGCGGGTCGAGATGCCTGTGAACTTCTTCGTGGACCCTGAACTGGTCAAGGACATTGACGCAGGACATATTCGCGATATCACCCTGTCTTATACCTTCCACCGGACTGATCCGCCTTCAAAGGCACAGGCCGCTCTGGACGCCACGGTCAAACCGACCGTAAACTAACCCCGCTACAACAGACGAACCAACAGCCAGGATCCGACAATGGCGCACGCTAAGAACCACGATTATCACATCTTGCATCCGTCCATCTGGCCGCTGCTGGCTGCCGTTGCTGCCTTTGTCATGCTGGTGGGCGCTGTCGCCTGGATGAAGGGCATCACCTCGTTCGGGCTTCCGATCGAAGGCCCGTGGATGTTCCTCATCGGCTTGGTCGGTGTCCTTTTCGTGATGTTTGGCTGGTGGGCCGATGTCGTGCGCGAAGGCGAAACCGGCGATCACACCCCTGTGGTGCGCATTGGCCTGCAATATGGCTTCATCCTGTTCATCATGTCCGAAGTCATGTTCTTCGTCGCATGGTTCTGGGCCTTCTTCAAAAACGCGCTTTATCCGATGGGCCCGATGAGCCCGATCAAGGATGGCGTCTGGCCGCCGGAAGGCATCGTGACCTTCGATCCTTGGCACCTGCCGTTCATCAACACGCTTGTGCTGTTGCTGTCGGGCGTTGCCGTGACCTGGGCGCACCATGCCTTTGTTCACGAAGGTGACCGCAAGACCGCGATCAATGGTCTGGCCGTTGCCGTGATCCTGGGCCTGTTCTTCACGGTTCTTCAGGGCCTGGAATACAGCCATGCTGCCTTTGGCCTGTCCGACACCGTTTACGGCGGCGTCTTCTTCATGGCGACGGGCTTCCACGGCTTCCACGTCATCATCGGTACGATCTTCCTGTTCATCTGCCTTGTTCGCCTGATCCGCGGCCAGATGACCCCGACCCAGCACGTCGGTCTGGAAGCAGCCGCATGGTACTGGCACTTTGTGGACGTTGTCTGGCTGTTCCTGTTCTTCGCGATCTACGTTTGGGGTCGCTGATCTAAGGATCGCCACAAGAATACAAAACGCGCGGGTCAAACCGCGCGTTTTTGCTTTGCCGTGCCACGTTTTCCCTTTGCGCTGGCCCGCTTTTGCCGTCAAAACCGCCTAGGGCCGCGCCTCTGGCACTTGACGATCCGTGCCGGATGTCCGACCCCCGCATTGCGCAACGTCTGGGCCTTGCTGGCCTGGGATGGTGCGTTTCCCGCCGCTACCCGGAAGATTGATCCATGCGTCGATACCTGTTTCCCATCATCAGCGGCATTATTGGCTGCGCAATCCTGATCAGCCTTGGCACTTGGCAGCTTAAGCGGCTGGCTTGGAAAGAAGAGATGCTGGCCGAAATCCAAAGCCGCATCGACAGCCCGCCCAAGACCGTGCTGCCCGCCGCTTACGAGCCGGCGATGAAATACGAGCCGATCGAGGTGACGGGCCGCACAACCGGAGAAGAGATCCTCATCCTGTCGGGGACGCATGATCTGGGTGGCGGCTATCAGGTCGTCTCGGCCTTTGACACATTCGATGGTCGTCGCATCCTGATTGATCGCGGCTTTATTCCGCAAGATGATCGACGCAATCCGCGTCCGCCTGTTGATCTGCGGATTGTGGGGAATATTCACTGGCCCGAGGAAAAGAACTCTTCGACGCCAGAGCCGAATTTAACCGAAGGGATCTGGTTTGCCCGCGACGTGCCTCAAATGGCAGCGGCGCTGAAAACCGAACCCTTTCTGATCGTGGCAGCCGCGGTCGAGGGCGATAGCCAGGGCATCCAGCCGATGCCGATTGCCATTACCGGGATTCCGAACAAACATCTGGAATATGCGGCGACGTGGTTCATGCTTGCGGTGATATGGGCAGGGATGACAGTGGGGCTGATCTGGCGTATCAGGCAGCGCAAATACTAGGGATGACGATGAAATACGTTTCGACCCGTGGTCAGGCACCGGCGCTGACCTTTGATCAGGCGATGATGACCGGCTTGGCGCGCGATGGCGGCCTTTACTTGCCCGAAACCATCCCGACTTTCACCTTCGAGGATATCGCGGCGCTGGAAGGCCTGCCCTATGAAGAGGTGGCACGCCGTGTCGTTGCGCCTTTTGTGGGCGACAGCTTTTCGGATGCCGAGCTGCGTCAGGCGATTGCGGCGGCCTATGGCCATTTCGGCCATGTCGCCCGCGCGCCTCTGGTCCAGCTTGCCTCGGGACATCACCTGCTTGAGCTGTTCCACGGTCCCACGCTGGCGTTCAAGGATTTTGCGATGCAGCTGATCGGTCAGCTGTTCCAGATCGCCCTGGCGCGTTCGGGCCAGCGGATCACCATCGTCGGGGCGACTTCGGGCGATACCGGATCGGCCGCGATCGAGGCCTTTAAGGGGCTGTCGAATGTCGATGTCTTTATCCTTTACCCCCATGGGCGGGTGTCGGATGTGCAGCGTCGTCAGATGTCGACGCCCACCGAAGACAACGTTCAGGCCCTGGCGCTGGATGGCGATTTCGATGATTGCCAGGCCCGCCTTAAGGATCTGTTCAACGATCATGCCTTCCGCGATGAGGTCGGCCTTGCGGGTGTGAACTCGATCAACTGGGCGCGGGTTCTGGCGCAGGTCGTTTATTACTTCACGGCCGCCGTCAGCCTTGGTGCACCGCATCGCACGGTTGATTTCACCGTGCCCACGGGCAATTTCGGCGATATTTTCGCAGGCTCGATTGCCAAGGCGATGGGCTTGCCGATTGGCCAGCTGGTCGTGGCCACCAACCAAAACGATATTTTGCACCGCGCCTTGAGCACGGGGGAATATCGCATGGGCAGCGTGGCACCCTCAATCAGCCCGTCGATGGATATTCAGGTCAGCTCGAATTTCGAGCGCGCGCTTTATCTGGCCTATGGTGGCGATGCCGGGGCAGTTCGCCAGATCATGGACGAGCTGAAATCGGGTGGCTTCACCATCAGCCAGGGCGCGTTGCAGCAGCTGCGCGAAACCTATGTCTCGGGGCGCGCCTCTGAGGCTGAAACCACGGATATGATCCGTCAGATCCATCTGGAAACGGGCGAGATCATCTGCCCTCATACTGCAGTGGCAGTCAAAGTTGCGCGCGAACATCTGCGCGCGGGTGTGCCGATGATTTCGCTGTCGACCGCGCATCCTGCGAAATTCCCAGATGCGGTCGAATCCGCTCTGGGCATCCGCCCGGCTTTGCCGCCGCATATGGCTGATCTGTTTGATCGCCCCGAGCGGATCACCCAGATTGCCAATGATTGCGAGGCCATCAAGGCACTTGTGCTGGCCCGGAGGCTCGCGTGAACGAGATCAGAATTTCGACGCTGTCGAATGGGTTGCGCATCGTTACCCATCGGATGGCGGGGCTTCACTCGGCTTCGGTCGGGATCTGGGTCAATGCAGGCGGGCGCGACGAGCGGGTCGAGCAGAACGGCATTGCCCATTTCCTTGAGCATATGGCCTTCAAGGGCACTGAAAAGCGCAGCTCGCTGCAGATCGCCGAGGCGCTTGAGGATGTGGGCGGCTATCTGAACGCCTATACCTCGCGCGATGTCACCGCCTATTACGCACGTGTGCTGAAGGATGACGTGACGCTGGCGCTGGATGTGATCTCGGACATCGTGCTTAATCCGGTCTTTGATCCGCGCGAGATTGAACTTGAGCGTGGCGTTATTTTGCAAGAGATCGGCATGTCGCTGGACACGCCCGATGATGTGATCTTCGACTGGCTGCAAGAAGCGGCCTATCCCGATCAGCCGATGGGGCGCACGATTTTGGGCCCCTCCGAGCGTGTCAGCAGCTTTACCCGCACCGATCTGGCGGGATTTGTCGCCGAGCATTACGGCCCCGGCCAGATGGTCGTTGCCGCTGCGGGGGCCGTCGATCATGACCAGATCGTGGCTCAGGTCAGTGCGCTGTTTGGGGCGCTGAAACCCTTGGACAAAGTCACCCGTCAGCCCGCGCTATGGCAAGGTGCCGAACAGCGCCGCGTCAAGGATCTTGAGCAAGCCCATTTCGCCTTGGCCCTTGAGGGGCCGGGCTTTAGCGATCCGGATTATTTCGCGACCCAGATCTGGACCAATGCGCTGGGTGGCGGCATGTCCTCGCGTCTGTTTCAAAAGATCCGCGAAGAGCGGGGCCTGTGCTATTCGATCTTTGCGCAATCGGGCTTTCACGATGATACCGGCATGGTCACCATCTATGCCGGAACCTCTGAGGATCAAATCGCGGATCTGTCGCGCTTGACCATTGATGAGCTGAAACGCAGCGCCGAGGATATGTCCGAGGCCGAGGTCGCCCGCGCCAAAGTCCAGATGAAGGCCGGGATGCTGATGGGGCTGGAAAGCCCATCGGGGCAGGCCGAACGCATGGCACGCTCGCTGGCGATCTGGGGCCGCGTGCCCGAGGCCGAAGAGGTTGCAGAGCTGATCGATGCGGTGTCCCTGCGTCAGGTGAAAGAGCATGCAGCGCGGCTTTTGCATGCCGCAAGGCCTGCTCTGGCGCTTTATGGCCCGGTCGAGCGGGCGCCTGCGCGCGAGCATTTGCAAGAATGGCTCGCAGCCTGATGTTTGGTCGCCGCCGTCCGCCTCGATTGGAAACCGAGCGGATGGTTCTGCGCCTGCCGGCGCATGGCGACTTTCAGGCATGGTCTGCACTGCGTCAGGAAAGCCGCGCTTTTCTGACGCCTTGGGAGCCGACATGGGCGCCCGATCATCTGGCGCGCAAAAGCTTTACCAACCGGGTTTACTGGGCGCAAAGGGCCAGCAATGCCCGCAGCTCGGTGCCGCTGTTCATCCAACGCCATGACGGCGTGCTGCTGGGGGCGATTACGCTGGACAATATCCGCCGTGGTCCGGCGCAATGCGCCAGCATCGGCTATTGGATCGGCCTGCCTTTCGCACGCAATGGCTATATGCGTGAGGCCATTGGCGCGGTTGTGCATTTTGCCTTTACCGAGCTGGACCTAAGCCGGATCGAGGCGGCCTGCCTTCCGGAAAACACGGCCTCGCGCGGGGTTCTGGAAAAGACCGGCTTTAAATATGAGGGCGTGGCGCAAAGCTATTTGCAGATCAATGGGCGCTGGCGCAATCACGTGCTTTACTCGAATTTGCGCAGCGACCGGCGTGGTCGCACCGAAGTTGGCTAGATCCTGCAAGGCGGGCTGAAAGCCCCGGCACTAGGCAATGGCGGGCGCTTGGCTGGTGATGGCCGCGCCGGGCACAGTTCCGGCGCCGTGGCTTTTTCGGGCGATATGCGGGGGCTTTGCCCCCGCGCCCCCAAGGTATTTGGATCAAAGCGAGAGGCAAGATGCTGAACCCTGCTGATGACCGTCTGGCCGCGCTTTTGCCCGCGGCGGTCTTGCGACCTGTCGAGGAGAGCTATCTTGAAGAGCCGCGCGGGCGTTTGCGCGGACAGGCGGGGCTGGTTGCGGCCCCGCGCAATGTCGAAGAGGTATCAGCCATTTTGCAGGCCTGCTTTCAGGCGCGGGTCGGGGTGGTGACGCGCGGTGGGGGCACGGGTCTGGTTGGCGGGCAGGTGATGAGCGAGGGGCCAGCGCCCCTTGTCTTATCGCTGGAGCGAATGGTGGGTTTGCGCGGTATCTGGCCCGAGGAAAACGTGCTGATTGCCGAGGCAGGGATGACATTGCAAGCCGTGCGGCAGGCGGCGGATGAGGTGGGACGGCTGTTTCCCTTATCCCTGGCCTCGCAGGGCACGGCGGCAATCGGCGGCTGTCTTTCGACCAATGCCGGCGGGGTGAGCGCCCTGCGCTATGGTACGGCGCGCGCCCTTTGTCTGGGGATCGAGGCGGTTTTGCCTGATGGGCGGATTTTGCGTGATCTCAAGCGGTTGCGCAAAGACAATACTGGCTATGATATTCGCGATCTGCTGATCGGGGCCGAGGGGAGCCTGGGGGTGATTACCGCCGCCTCGTTGCGCATGGTTGTGCCGCCTGCGGTTCAGGCGACGGCAATGTTGCAGGTGGCCAGTCCCGAGGCCGCGTTGAGGCTGCTGGCGCTGGCTGAGGGGCATCTTGCCGGGGGGGTAAGTTCGTTCGAGCTGATCTCGGGGCAGGGATTGGCCTTTCTGGCGCAGGTTATGCCTCAATTGCGTCAGCCATTGCCGGGTGCGGAATGGTCGGTTCTGCTTGAGGTCGGGCTGCCCAAAGGATTGGCGCCCGAGCAGGCGTTGGAGGGGCTGTGGGCCGAAGCGACGGCCTGTGGGCTGGTGTCGGATGGTGTGATTGCGCAATCGGCCGCGCAGGCCGCGGCGCTGTGGCATCTGCGTGAGAGCCTGCCTGTGGCCAATCGGCGCATTGGGGCGATTGCAAGCCATGACATCAGCCTGCCGCTGTCAGAAATTCCGCCCTTCATCGCCGAAGCGGGCCAATTGGTGGCGCAGCGCGGCGATATGCGGGTTCATTGCTTTGGCCATCTGGGCGATGGAAATCTGCATTATAATCTGTTCCCCGCCCTGGGCCGGCGGCGCGAAGAATATGATGCGATACGCGCGGATCTGACAGAAATGATCCACGAGCTGGTGATGGCGCGCGGCGGGTCTTTTTCGGCCGAGCATGGGATTGGCAGGCTGAAGGTCGCCGAGCTGGCTCGCTGGGGAGATCCGGTGCGGCTGGCCACAATGCGGGCCGTCAAAACGGCGATTGATCCTTTGGGGATCATGAACCCTGGGGTGGTTCTGGCATAAGCTGGGGGCGCAGAACCTCGCGCAGGTGATCCAGATAGGCGCTGACGCGTGGCAGCGCAAAAGGCTGGGGCAGTTGCAGCGCCTGAATGTCGAGCGGTGGGGTTTCGTAATCCGCCAGCAACCGGATCAGGCGACCAGCGGCAACATCGGCTTCGACGACGAAACGTGGGGTAAAGGCCAGCCCCTCGCCAGCCAGTGCCAGCCTGCGCACGGCCTCGGCGCTGTTGACGGCGATGCGGCTGTTGAGGGCGATGCTGACGGGCGCGCCGTCCAAGATGAAGGCGGCGCGATTGAGCGAGGCATCATTGGTGTCGCGAATGGCGCGATGCCCCTTAAGATCGGCGGGCGATTGCGGTTTGGGGTGGCGGGCCAGATAGTCGGGGCTGGCGACCAGCCAGGATTGCGTGCGCCCCAATCGGCGTCCCATCAGGCTTGAATCGCGCAGGTTCCCGATGCGGATGGCAATATCAAATCCCTCTGCGGCCAGATCGACATAGCGGTCGGTCAGGTTCAGATCGATGCTGACGCGGGGATGTTTGCGCAAGAAATCGTGGCTGAGTTCGGCGATGAACATCTCACCAAAGGTCATCGGTGCGGTGATGCGCAGCCGCCCCGACAGGGCGGTATCCCCGGCCAGCAATTGGCTGTCCAACTCATCTGCAAGACGCAGCAGCCGCCGGGCACCGTCAAGATAGCGCTCGCCTGCGGCAGTCAGGGACAGGGCGCGGGTGGTACGGTGCAAAAGCGTGACGCCCAGATCGCTTTCCAATGAGGCGACATATTTGCTGACCAGCTTGTTCGAGATCCGCAACCGATCCGCAGCCGCGGTGAACGAGCCAGCATCGACCACGGTGACAAAGGCGCGGATACGCTCGATCTTATCCATGACTGTCCACAAAATGGCGGCAATATTTCGCTGAATATATCCGTTATCGGGAGATATCGGAAGGGCTATCTCTGTCTCAACAGAAAACGGAGCAATGACATGTCCGATATGAACACAACCACATCCACCACCTATCCCGATCTGGCAGCGACGATTTTGCGTGTCTCGACCGGGGGACTGTTTCTGGCCCATGGCCTGACCAAGCTGTTCGTCTTTACCCCGGCTGGCACGGCTGGCTATTTCCAGTCGCTTGGCCTGCCCGGCGCGCTTGGCTATGCGACGATGGCGATCGAGATCTTGGGCGGTCTGGCGTTGCTTGCCGGTTTCATGACACGCTGGGTGTCGACGCTGATGGTCTTTGTGCTGCTGGGCGCGGCCTGGTTTGGTCATGTGGCCAACGGTTTTGGCTTTGGCAATCCCGGTGGCGGTTGGGAATACCCGGTCTTTTGGGCTGTGGTCATGGCAGCGCTGGCGCTGCTGGGTGATGGCCGCTGGTCCGTCTCGAAACATCGCTAAGGAGAAGTGAAATGGCTGCCAGTGATGCACCTGTAGAAATCGGTCGCGTAACCCTTGCCGTCAAGGATCTGGCGGCCATGAGCGACTTTTACCGCAGCTCGATGGGGCTGGAAGAGATCTCGCGCGATGGCACATCCGTGCTGCTTGGCGTGGGGGACAAGGTCTTGATGGATCTGCACGGCGACAAGGCCGCAAGGATCGGCAATCCACGGGCGGCGGGGCTGTTTCACACGGCCTTTCTGCTTCCAAGCCGGGGCGATCTTGGTGCGTTCTTGCGTCATGTCGCGGACCTTGGTTTGGCGCTGGACGGGGCCGCAGATCATGGCGTCAGCGAGGCGCTGTACATGCGCGATCCCGAGGGGAATGGCATCGAGATCTATTTCGATCGCCCGCGCAGCGAATGGCCGCGCAAGGGCCAACGCGTGGCAATGGTCACCGAACGGCTTGATTTGAACGATCTGGCGCGCTCTGCACCTCGCCCTTGGGCAGGTGCGCCCGCGGGCAGCGTGGTGGGCCATGTCCATCTGCAGGTCGGTGATCTGGCCAGCGCCGAGACCTTTGTCACGGGTCCCATCGGGATGGATGTGACCCAGCAAATGCCCGGTGCAACCTTCTATAGCTCGGGCGGCTATCACCATCACCTGGCCAGCAATATCTGGAACAGCAATGGGATGGCGGGTCGCGCTGAAGGGACAACCGGCCTTGAGGCGGTCGAACTGCTGCTGGATCGGGAACTGTTTGATGCCGCTGGCGCGCATGAGCTGCAATCGCCTTGGGGCACCAAGTTCAACCTGACCGCTAAGACGGCCTAAGCCCAGGGGCCAATTGGGGGCAGGGGCAGCAGGCCCGGCCCCTTTTGCCCCAAACGGTTGCTTGCAAGCCGCGCCAGATAGGCGCGGCTTTGACATATGCGGTGGCAGTTGACCTAAGGGGAGTTGCGCTGGAGGCATGGCCGCGTTGATTTGTCACTTGCGTGTGAACATCCTATTGGCAGCTGTGCATGTGGAAAGCCGGAGGGGCCGCGATGAGCGAGGACTATCTTTCACGCATTCGGAATGTCGCATTACGAGATCGCGTGGTCTCGGCGGATGCGGCGGCTGCCTTGATCCAGGACGGTATGGTTCTGGGCATGAGCGGCTTTACCCGCGCAGGCGAGGCCAAGGCAGTGCCAATGGCATTGGCCGAGCGCGCGAAGCAGACCCCGCTTAAAGTCACGTTGATGACGGGTGCCTCGCTTGGCAATGATCTGGACAAGACCCTGGCCGAGGCCCATGTGCTGGCCCGCCGCATTCCGTTTCAATCCGATCCGGCCTTGCGGCGCGAAATCAATGCAGGCGAGGTCATGTTCATTGACCAACATCTGTCGGAAACGGTCGAACAGCTGCGCACCCATCAGCTGCCGGGAGTCGATATTGCGATTATCGAAGCCGTCGCGATCAACGAGCAGGGCGGCATCATTCCGACGACATCGGTTGGAAACTCGGCCAGTTTCGCAATTCTTGCCCCCAAGGTGATCGTCGAGATCAACATCAGCCAGCCGCTGGAGCTGGAGGGGATGCATGATGTCTATATCCCGACCTATCGTCCGGCGCGGATGCCGGTCCCGGTGGTCAGTGCGCAAAGTCGGATCGGGCTGCCCTATATCGCCATCCCCCCCGAGAAAATCGCGGCGATTGTGATCTCGCAAAAGCAAGACAGCGCTTCGAATATCCTCGAGCCCGACGCAGAAACCCGCGCCATCGCCAGCCATCTGACCGAGTTCTTCAAACACGAAGTCGCCCAAGGCCGCCTTAGCAACAGCTTGCAACCCTTGCAGGCCGGGATTGGCACGATTGCCAATGCGGTGCTGCATGGCCTGATCGACAGCCCCTTTCATGACCTGACCATGTATTCCGAGGTCTTGCAGGATTCGACCTTTGACCTGTTCGACTGCGGCAAGATGATCTTTGCGTCGGGGTCATCCATGACGCTGTCGCCTGCCAAAAGTGCGCAAGTGATGCCGCGACTGGCGGAATATAAATCGCGACTGATCCTGCGCCCGCAAGAGATCTCGAACCACCCTGAAATCGTGCGCCGTTTGGGGATCATCGCGATCAATACGGCGCTTGAGTTCGACATCTATGGCAACGTCAACTCGACCCATGTCATGGGTACGCAGATGATGAATGGCATTGGTGGCTCGGGTGATTTCGCGCGCAATGCCTTTATGTCGATCTTCGTCACCAAATCCATCGCAAAGGGTGGCAAGGTTTCGTCGGTCGTGCCGATGGTCAGTCATGTTGATCACACCGAACATGATGTCGATATTTTGGTGACGGAACAGGGCCTTGCCGATCTGCGCGGACTGGCGCCACGCGAACGCGCCCGGGTCGTGATCGCCAATTGCGTTCATCCGGACTGGCGCGATCTGATTTCGGATTACTACGCGCGTGCCGTGGCACGTGGGGGCCATACCCCCCATGTCTTGGAAGAGGCGCTCAGCTGGCATGATCGGTTGCGCCGCACGGGAACGATGCTGCCCGAAAACCCAGACAGCTGAAATCAAAACGCCCCGCAAAAGCGGGGCGTTTCGTTGATGTCATGTCGTTGGCATCATCAAGATCAGAAGGCGGGAATAACCGCGCCTTTGTATTTTTCTTCGATGAATTTCTTGATGGCCGGGTCGTGATAGGCTTCGACCAGCTGCTTGGCCCATTCAGCATTCTCATCGGCTTTGCGCACGACGATGATGTTCACATAGGGGCCGTCGGCCTTTTCCATCGCGATGGCATCGGTCATCGGGTCAAGCTTGGCTTCGATGGCGTAGTTGGTGTTGATCACCGCAATATCGGCATCATCAAGCGAGCGGGGCAGCTGAG
>NZ_DALZMB010000039.1:26471-32972 GCF_032007265.1 Paracoccus sp. (in: a-proteobacteria)
GAGCTGCTTCAAGCTCAAGGAACTCTAGCTTTTTGGCGTTTTCGGTGATGTCGAGCGGGGTCGGGGTCAGGCCGATATCATCTTTCAGCTTGATCAGGCCCTTGTCCGCCAGCAGCAACAGTGCGCGCCCGCCATTGGTCGGATCATTCGGAATGGCGACTTTGGCACCCTCGGCCAGCTCGTCCAGCGATTTGACCTTCGAGGAATAGACACCCATCGGCGTGGTAAAGGTATTTCCGATCGGGGTCAGCTCAAGGCCGCGATCTGCGATCATCTGATCAAGATAGGGTTTGTGCTGGAAAATATTGGCCTGCAGATCGCCATCGGCCAGCGCCTGGTTGGGCATGACGTAATCGGTGAATTCGACGATGTCGATATTCAGGCCCTTTTCCTTGGCGATCGGCACGACCTGCTCAAGGATCTCGGCATGTTCACCAACCGAGACACCGACCTTGATGTCCTCGGCCGAGGCCATACCGGCAACCAGCGCAACAACAGCCGTCATAGCGGCGAAGCGAAGCTTTTTCATCTGCACTCTCCTGTGAAAAACTCTTAGCGGCCGCGGTTGCGCGGCGCGCGTTTGTCGAATTTTGCGGCGATCCACTCTCCGGCGGATTGCACCAGTTGAACCATGACGATCAGGATGATCACCACGGCCAGCATGACCTCGGGCATGAAGCGCTGATAGCCGTAGCGGATACCAAGATCGCCCAAACCCTTGCCCCCCACAGCACCCACCATCGCCGAATAGCCGATCAGGCTGACAACGGCCAAGGTCAGGCCCAAGACGATGCCGGGCATGGCCTCGGCGACAAGAACCTTGCGCACGATCTGGCCCGGCGTGGCGCCCATGGCGCGCGCGGCCTCAATCAGCCCACTGTCAACTTCGCGGATCGATGCCTCGACCAGACGCGCGATAAAGGGCGCGGCTGCGATCGTCAGCGGCACGATCGCGGCATTCGTCCCGATCGAAGTGCCGACGATCAGCCGGGTGAAGGGGATAATGGCGACGACCAAAATAATGAACGGGGTCGAGCGCGCTGCGTTGACCACAAGCCCCAGCACCCGGTTCAGAATGGGGGCCGAGAACAACTCGCCCCGTTTCGAGGTTGCCAGGAAAATCCCCAAGGGGCCGCCAATCAGCGTGCCAATGATCGTCGAAAGTGCGACCATATACAGGGTCTGAAGGGTCGAGACCCAGAGAAGGTTGATCAGATTAGCCGACATAGCCAAGCACCTCGGTGATCATGCCATGTTCGTTCAGAAAGCTTTGCGCCTCATGCGCGCGCGGGGCAGGCAGCGACACGATCAGACTGCCGAACGGGTTGTCGCCGATCTCTTCGATGGCGCCGGCAAGGATATTGGTTTCGATCCCGCATTCCACCGCCAAGCGCGACAGCATCGGGTCTGTGGCATGATCGCCGATAAAGGTGATCTGGATCACCGCGACCGCATCGGGGGTGGCGGGGGTCGGGCTTAGCCGATTGGCGACAAAACCCGGCACGGCAACCCCGGTCACACCGGTCAGGAACGACCGCGTTGTCGGGTGCTGTGGGTGGGAAAAGACGCCATAGGTCTCGCCCTGTTCAACGATGCGACCGGCCTCGATCACCGCGACATGGGTGCCAATATCGCGCACCACTGCCATCTCATGGGTGATCAGCAAGATGGTCAGACCCAGTTCGCGATTGATGCTTTGCAGCAGTTCCAGCACCTGGCGGGTGGTGTCAGGATCCAGCGCCGAAGTCGCCTCATCCGACAGCAAAACACGCGGATTGGTAGCCAGCGCGCGCGCAATGCCCACGCGCTGCTTTTGCCCGCCCGACAGCTCCGCAGGATAGCGTTTGGCCTGGGCCGTCAGCCCGACCAGCTCGATCAGATCGTTGACACGCGGGCCGATGCTATGGGCCGGTGCGCCTGCAATCTCGAGGGGCAGGGCGATGTTGTCATAGACGGTGCGTGTGGCAAGCAGGTTGAAGTGCTGAAAGATCATGCCGACTTCGCGGCGAATACCGCGCAGCGCCGCGTCATTTGCCGCGCCGACGTCATGGCCATTGACGATGACCTGACCCGAAGACGGACGCTCCAACCCGTTAACCATCCGCAGCAGCGTTGATTTACCGGCGCCCGAGCGACCAATAATCCCGGTGATGGCGCCTTGGGGCACATCAAGCCAGATGTCACCAAGCGCAACCACATCGCCGCCGCCGCCCTTTTGCGGATAGCGGCGTGTCACGCCTTGAAAAGAGATTGCCGGATTGGCCCGGCCCGCGGCCTCGATCATCAAAAAAACCCTGTCAGTGCGCGCAGAGGTATGCGCGCATGACAGAATTTTGCAAGAGGCCAGTACCCTAGAAGTCAGAAAGACTGTCCCAACTTAGCGTCAGAATGCGAAACCCTGTTCTTTTCGCGTCGAAATCAAGCAATTTCGCAGAATTTTCTTAAGCACCAAGGGCCGCGATGATCGCGCCGAAATCATCGGCCTTCAGGCTGGCACCGCCAACCAAGGCACCGTTGACATGGGCAATGGCAAAGATCTCGGCGGCATTGCCGGGCTTGACCGAGCCGCCATAGAGCAGTGACATATCCGCGCCATCTGCAAATCGTGCGGATAGTTTGTCGCGCATCAAGGCATGCACTTCGGCGATCTGATCATTGGTCGGGGTCCGCCCGGTGCCGATCGCCCAGACGGGCTCATAGGCGATGACGGTATTGGCGGCGGTCGCGCAATCGGGGACCGAACCCGCCAATTGCTCGGCAATCAGTGCCAGGGTTTGACCTGCATCGCGCTCGCCCTCGGTTTCACCGACGCAGATCACAGCGACCAGACCCGCCTGATGGGCGGCGATGCATTTGGCGGCGACATCGGCATTGGTTTCACCGTGATCGGCGCGGCGCTCGGAATGGCCCAGAATGACATGGGTTGCGCCCACGTCCTTCAGCTCGATTGCAGCAATATCGCCGGTATGCGCGCCCGAGGTTTTGGCATGGCAATCCTGCCCACCGACCATCACCGGCGTTCCTGACGCGCGCGTGGCCATGGCATGGATCAAGACCGCAGGCGGACAGATCAGAACATCGCAGTTTGGCTTCGGATGCTGTGCCACAAGCTGGTCGATCTCGGCCAAAGCGGCCAAAGATCCGTTCATTTTCCAGTTGCCGGCGGCGAGTTTGCGCGGTGCCATTTCTCATCCCTCATTGCTGATTTAGCAAAGGGATTAGGCAGTTCGCGCAAAGCGATCAAGCTGACTTGGGCCGGTTTCCGACTATGGTTCAACTTGTTTGCGCCAACATGGCGAAATCAGGCCGGGCGGGCGGGTTGCGCACCGGCGATCGGCTCGAAGCGGATGGATTCCCCGCAGCCACAGGATTCGGTCACATTGGGATTGCGAAACTTGAAGCCGGATTCAAGCAGGCCGGATTCGTAATCGATTTCCGTGCCGAACAAGAACATTTGCGCAGTCGGCGCGATCAATACGCGCGCATCGCCCTGCTCGACGATTTCATCGGCGGGATTGGGCGATTGGGCCAGCTCCATCGTATATTCCATGCCCGCACAACCGCCTTTCTTCAGGCCGATGCGCAGCCCAAGCGCAGATTTGCCCGACATCAGCTTGGCAATCTGGCGCTCAGCCGCCGGGGTGATGGTCACGGGAGATTTGCCGGGAATGGAAAACATGGGGAACCGCCTTTCGTCAGATTGAAAGATAGGCCTCGGGCCCGCCTCACTCAAGCCCCGACAGTGGCAGGACATGCCAATCAGGCTCTGGTCGCTCGACTTTCAGCGTCACAAGGACCGATCAGGGCAGTTTTTCAAGGAATTGCCCCAGAACCTTGGCCGAGTTTTTGGCCGCCAGATCCATGAATGTCCCCATCTCATTGTGACCAGGCCCGCCACCCGCCAGATCTGACACGGATCGAAAGGCGATAAAGGGCACCTCATTGGTGAAAGCAACCTGGGCAACCGCGGCGCTTTCCATATCGAGCACCTCGGCTTGGTAGTTGTCATGCGCCCATTTGCGCATCGCGGCATTATCGACAAAGACCGCAGACGAGACACCATTGCCCCCGACCAAAGCCTTGGGCTTCTGGGTCAGGCAGGCTTTGCCTTTGGTGCAGTTTTCCAGCGTGACCCCCACCACCGCCTGACGTGCAACCTGCAAAAGTGCGGGATCGACATCAAACCAGAACTTGGTCTTGGGGGTTTCCGGACGCGCCGAGATCACATCGACGTCGCGGGGCACGAAAATGCCGAAATTCGGATGCGAGGACGAGAAATACCGCGGAATGCTCATCTCGCCGTCACGCTCGCGTGCGGCGATCACCTCGAAATATTGGCCCCAGCGTTCGGGGATGACGACATCGCCAATGGCCAGATCAGGATCCGCGCTGCCGGCAATGCCAGTGAAAACAATCGCGGTGATATTGTATCGGTCCAAGGCCAGTTGCGTCGTCATGGCCGAATTGACCATGGAGACGCCGGACATGAACAGAACAATATCCTTGCCTGCGATCTGGCCTGTCATGAATTCCGTGCCATTGACCATGTTGTGGCCCGTTGGCTCGACCAAGGTTTTGATTTCATGCCATTCCGGCGCGAAGGCCGATACGACCGCGATCCGAGGCGTGTCATCCCATGCGGGACGCTTTGGGCTGACTTCCTCGGCCAGGGCAAGGGTGGGGCCAGCTGCCAAGGCCAGAGCCAGAAGCACAAATCGCATGGTGATTCCTTTCATCGCGCGGTCTGCCCGAAGCGTCCAGAAAATGGCGTGTGACGGGAATAAGATAAATGCATGAAGGAATGATCAACCGGACCAACTATCATCTTCATTATTAGATATTTTTTTCGTAATTCTGACAAGTCGCAATGGCGAAGTTGGCCGCAAGCCCTGCCAAGGCTTGACTTGGTGCCGCTCAGGGCTATAAGCGCGGCTCTATTGGTGTTGGTGGCCCCCGCAAGGGGATTCCTGTCGGGCATTCATTTGCCAAAGGACAACGCCCTTCGAAGCTCTGTCGGTCCGGGGAATGCTACCGTATCCGGGCAGCCGCCAGAGCTGAATTTTTGACGAAGGAGAACAGCCGTGACCAAACGCACAGCTGCCAAGTACAAACTTGATCGCCGTATGGGCGAAAACATCTGGGGCCGCGCAAAATCGCCGGTCAACCGTCGCGAATATGGCCCGGGCCAGCACGGTCAGCGCCGCAAGAACAAGCTGTCGGACTTCGGTACCCAGCTGCGTGCGAAGCAGAAACTCAAAGGCTACTACGGCGACCTGACCGAGAAGCAATTCCGCCGCATCTATGCGGAAGCTGAGCGCGTCAAGGGCGACACCGGTGAAAACCTGATCGGTCTGCTCGAGCGCCGCCTGGACGCTGTTGTCTACCGCGCGAAATTCGTTCCGACCATCTTTGCTGCACGTCAGTTCGTGAACCACGGCCACGTCCAGGTGAACGGCAAGCGCGTCAACATCGCGTCCTACCGCGTCAAAGAAGGCGACGTCATCTCGGTTCGCGACAAGTCGCGTCAGCTGGCGATCGTTCTGGAAGCGGTTGCACTGGCCGAGCGTGATGTTCCGGACTACGTCGAAGCCGACCACAACAAGATGACCGCAACCTTCGTTCGCACCCCGACCTTGGGCGACGTTCCTTATGCAGTCGTCATGGAACCGAACCTGGTCGTCGAATTCTACGCACAGAACTGATCCTTTCGGATTGTTCGACAGATTGGGCCGCTCCTTTTGGGGCGGCCTTTTTCGTTGCTTCAGCGGCTGGGGCGTGGCTCACAAGCCATCAAGTTGGCGCGACATCGCGCCCTTGGGCCTTGCAAGGTGACAGCCCGCGCGAGATTGGCTTAAGATGGCAATTTCCTGACTGCGAGGACGATCATGCGCGTGACAGCTGCGCTTATTCTGGTTGCGCTGGGACTGACTGGCGGCCCGGCCTTGGCCCAGGGCGAGGATGAAAGGCTTTGGACCTGCGATACCTCGCTTTCGGGCGAAAAGGTGTCGGTCAACTATGTCAAAGATCAGGCCTATCGCGATAACGTCGGCAAGATGGAAAGCCGCTTTGCCCGTTTTGGCAAGGTCAGCTGCCCCGGCTATGTGACGCTGCGAGAAATCCTGCGCCGCAATCAGATGACCGATGATGGCAGCTATTGCCTGCTGTGGGATGATCGCGGCTCGACCTATGTCGGCGCACAACAAGGGGCGCGCAAAAGCGATGCGGTCTGTGGCCAGACCTTCTGTCACCGAGTGAACACGACCAAGGCCGCAGCCTTGCAAGGTGGCAAAGCAGCCGCGGCCGATGGGTTCGAGGCCGTGACCCAGCGCCCTGGCGCGACCATCCTCAGCGCAGCCACCGGTCCCTTGGCGGGCCGGATCGAGGGGGCGGGGGCGGTGGCCGCGGGTCTTGCCAGCTCGCCTGTGGCCGCAGGTGCGGTGCTGGTCGGCGCGGCGGCGACAGGGGGCGCGTTGTGGTATTGCGCTGATGGTGCCGAAGCAG
>NZ_DALZMB010000040.1:0-251 GCF_032007265.1 Paracoccus sp. (in: a-proteobacteria)
GGCGGCATACCATGCGGCATAATCCTGGCTGTGCTGCGCGCCGACGCGGGCTGCTGCACCGTTGGGACCACGGAACACGATCGGGCAACCCATCTGGCCGCCGGACATATAAAGCGTCTTGGCTGCCGAGTTGACGATATGGTCCATCGCCTGCATGGCGAAGTTGAAGGTCATGAATTCCACGATCGGACGCAGACCTGCAAAGGCAGAACCCGTAGCGATACCGGCAAAGCCGATTTCCGAGATCGGCG